>CAKZMA010000163.1 GCA_937127375.1 uncultured Coleofasciculus sp.
TAGTCGATTTTTCGGCGTTGGTAAGGGCGCACATCTATGCGCCCCTACTTTCTTTCCCTTTTGTTTTTTATCTCTGTTGGGTAACGCTTACGCTCTACCCAATCTACTATAACTTGGTCAAAACGTATTTCTGAATAAAAAGGGAGAATCTACACAAATCCTCCCTTTATTATCGCCATTGGAAATTAAACGCTATTCAGTTTCCGGCGAATAATTGCCAAAATAAACGCCATAGCCAGGAATTTCTACAACCCCGTTATACCGTCGGTTGATAAAATCAGACTCATCGGCTCGATAACAGTTGGGGTAGGGCGATAAATCATAATGCACAGGCATTGGACTCAAATTAAACAGACAAATCAGCTTTTGTTCGTCACATTGGCGAGTAAACCCGAGTAACGGTTCCTCTGTATCCAATAGGGTTAAATCCCCTTTCAGTAACGCTGGCTGTTTCTTGCGCCAATGAATCAAACGGCGATATTTATTCAGCAGAGACATCCGTTCGTGATCCTGCTGGTCAATCGCTTGGTCACGATGTTCATCGGGAATGGGTAGCCAGGGTTCTTCTGCTGTGGTAAAGCCAGCATTGGGCGCATCTTTGTGCCAAGGGAGAGGGGTGCGTGACCCATCTCGACCCACAATGGATGGATACCCGGCTAGTCCAAAGGGGTCTTGCATTTTTTCAAAGGGAATCGTGGCTTGGGTTAAACCCAGTTCATCCCCTTGATAAATACAGCACCCTCCCCGCAAGGAAAGCTGGAGGGCGATAAATAGATGGTCAAAGACGGCGTGGGTAAATTTATCATCAATCAGAAACTTCAACCAGCGACTTTTTAGTCGGGGAAAATCATGGGTTCCTCCTGTCCAGCAGATGACACCATCTTGGAAATGGCTTTCTACCTGCTCAATCATGTCCCGCACTCGCTGATAACTCAACGGTTCATCATGCATCAAGGCTGAGTTATAGGCTGTATGTAAGCGTTTCTCTCCTTTAACATATTCACTGGACGTAACCACCGTATCTTCAGCCGAACTAATTTCAGCTAATGTCATTGTTCCGGGATATTGATCCATCAATTCCCGAATCGGTTCGAGAAATTCCAAGGTTTCCGGTTGGCAGAAGTTATATTTATTCCATTGGGAGAAAAAGGGATCGTGGGGATCTGCCCCGGCTGGACGTTTCCTATTTTTGGGTCGGGGTGGATTATCCCGTAATTGGCGGTCATGGGCAAAGAAGTTCACCACATCTAGACGGAATCCATCGACCCCCATATCTAACCAAAACCGGGCTACATCCAGAATGGCTTCTCTAACTTCCGGGTTATACCAGTTTAAATCCGGCTGTTCGGCGAGGAAATTGTGCAGGTAATACTGTTCCCGTTTCGGGTCCCATGTCCACGCACTTCCGCCAAAGGTGGAAAGCCAGTTGGTAGGGGGTGTCCCATCGGGTTTGGCATCCGCCCAGACATACCAGTCTGCTTTGGGATTGTCGTGGCTACTGCGACTCTCTAGAAACCAAGGGTGTTCGTTTGAGGTGTGGTTCCATACCTGATCAATGAGAACCTTTAACCCCAAATCATGTGCCTTATTCAGGAGATTCTGGAAATCTTCCATCGTGCCAAACATGGGTTCAACTGCACGATAGTCAGAAATATCATAGCCAAAGTCCTTCATCGGGGACTTGAAAAACGGTGAAACCCAAACCGCATCAACGCGAAGGGAGGCGATATAGTCTAATTTTTGCATGATCCCCTTCAGATCACCGATGCCGTCGCCGTTACTATCCATGAAGCTGCGGGGATAGACCTGATAGATAACGGCACTACGCCACCACTCCTGGGATTTTTGATGTTGATCGGGTTTTTTTACCTTGTCTGAGGTGGTAGATGTGGGATTGAGGGTAGATTGTTCACTCATACGCGATTAAAATTATCGTTATCTCTTGTGGGTTTGCCCTGTACTAAGGCTCTAAGTACAGCCTGACACAAATTTTTGGTGAATGAAGAAATTCCTAAAATAA
>CAKZMA010000164.1 GCA_937127375.1 uncultured Coleofasciculus sp.
AATATGGTGCGTTTTCTATTCTCGATTCCCATGTCGATTGACGGAACATTGGGGGGCAATATACCAAGCACCACCTCGATTTCCACTTAAATCACAGGCTTCAATTGGACCGGCACCATTGGATTCTATATAAATTCCTTGTGCCTGATTCCGATTAATCTGACATTGCCAAATCTTAGCATTACCTTCTTTTTTAATCGTGACGCCGATTCCTCCATTTGAGCTAATCTCACAAGCAGCTAACGTCACTTTACAATCCGAACCAATAAATACGCCATCCTGCTGCATTCTCTGAATTTTGCAGTTCTGTAGCGTGGGATGACTGCCTTTAAGAATATACACGCCCGTATTATGGTCTGATAGGGTACAGTGTTCGACTAATCCCTGACCATTTTGACTCACCAAAATGCCATACATCGCTCCACCTTGGATCTGACAATAGCGGATTTTGGGATTCGCGATCGCGCCGTGAATATAGATACAGGCAATACCGTTGGATATAATCGTACAGTCCTCTAAAATTAATTGCCCTTGAGGAATATCAATGGCATAAGGCTTCAGCAAGGGTTCACCAATTAAACGCCCCATCCCATTTGCCTGTTGTACGTTAAACCAATCTTGATGACGCAGAGTTAATCCTCGAACAACGGCTTGTTCGGTCTGAATTTGCAGACAAGGTTGGTATCGACTTTCGATAATAATATCCTCTGGTTGTCCCTGTCCGACAATCTCCACGTCCTTATCAATCACTAAACTTTCCTGATAGAAACCTGGACGCACGACAATTCGCGTCTGAGGTTCCGCCTGTTTAATCGCATCCCGAATACGTCGATAATTCGCCTCACCCAGTTTAGCGACAATCAGTTCTTTTTTTATTGGAAGTAAGGAAGGTGTTTTATACAAGGATAAAGACGATGGATTTGTCACCGCATCTAAGTCATAGAGGACTTCTGTCGCTGACTGATAACGTTGCTTTGTCGCACCTTGCAACATTTTATCCAGAATGCGACCTAACCGTTCGCTGATTGGATGGTTAAGAATATCTCGCCATACCCAAACCCCGTCATCGAATGAATACAGATCAAAGGGATCAGTTTTGGTTAAAAGATGAATACAAGTTACACCTAAACTATAGATATCGCTAGCAAATACGGCTTTCCCGGCGGCTTGTTCCGGGGCGGTATAGCCGACACTACCAATCACGGTTCCGGTAACCGATAGGGCGGTTCTAGGGGAAAACTTAGAGGCACCAAAATCGACCAGTACCAGTTTGGGGGCAGAAGTCTGGAAAGAGGTGACAGATTCTGTCTGAGAGGTTGCTGAAATTTGAGTCAGTTGAGACGGAGAAGATGGAATACGTTGAATAATATTTTCGGGTTTAATATCTCGATGAATCACCTGTTGGTTGTGGATAAATTGTAAGACGGGTAATAAATCCTGCAACAGGTTAATAATTTGAGTGTCATCAAAACTACCCTCTTGAGCCAGTTTTTCAGCTAAAGTCTGTCCCTGAATAAACTCTTGCACCAAATATTGACAACCCTCTGCTTCAAAATGCGCCAAGAGTTCCGGAATTTGAGGATGTTTACCTAATTCATCCAGGCGCACGGCTTCTTGTTCAAAGAGTTCTGCTACTTTTTGTCGGTTTTGATGTCCGTGAATATGAGGAAAAACCTGTTTAATTACACAATGGGGTTTCGAGGGTTTATATTCATCGACTGCCAAGAAGGTTCTCCCAAACCCCCCTTGACCAATTGGGCGAATGGGTGTATATCGATCGCCTAGTCGTAATTTTGCCCCACAGCTTTGACAAACCCTACTCCCCTTCTGGTTTTGGGGAGATTGACAGGTGAGGTTGATACAGTAACTCATGCGTTAAGGGAACAGGGAACAGGGAAGCTCTCCGTAGCCTCGTCGCCTCGTTTCCAGGCTTGAGAAGGGAATGCTTTTAGGGAGGCTCTGCCTTTCATACTAGCGCTAGGGATAACCGATTGAATTGAGTCGGGGCGGGTTGAGCCACATCAATGAGATAAGTTTCATCGATTGTACATAAGCAGGGTGGCTCAAAAATCGCGGAAAGCCTCACCGTGAGGCTGTTTCGTTCTTTTTGCTGGGAGAACTTCAGGTTAAAGCTTTATCAAGGAAATCCCGCGACAAAATCCGCGATCGCACTACGATACAATTAAACAACTCCTTCAAAATCTAAACAAAAGAGGATGGCTGAACTCAAACTTAGATCAAAAGATCCAGATTCTCTCAGACAAATTATTCAAAGTGCTTTGTCGGAAAGATTACATAGCATTAACGCAGGCATAAAAAAAACACAAGAACGTCTTCAAGCATTTGAAACCAAGTATCAATTATCGACAGAGGAATTTATCACCCGATTTAATAATGATGAATTTGCCCATAATTTTGACTTTGATGAATGGATTGGAGAATCTCGAATGTTGACACATCTACAAAAAACCAAAGAGTCTATAGAGGAAATTGATTTTGTTGATTGAAGAGTATTTTTAGCAAATTCAGCTTTTGATTGAATCCTCTTCAATCGTACAATTATTTAATCTTGAACGAGACAAAAGAGGAATATATGAAAGTTTTATTAGAGGAAAAATTGACTTCAACGATAATTCATCACTGCATTTTCGAGAATTTGTCTATGTAGAAATTTATCTGGATAGAAAAATGTATAGTTATCAATATACAGACAGATTATAGAGACGTTGCATGCAACGTCTCTACAGGGTTTTGGCTCACCCCGACAAACGACTACCTTACCGTTTTCACACTATCAATTTTCCGCATAAACAAGTCGCTGAAGATACTAATCACAGGGCGCTTGCGTACCCTGATATTAGCGCTTATCGACATCCCCGATTGTAAGGGCACTTCTTTACCGTTAACAAATATGGTTTGTCTATCCATGCGAATTTCGGCGGGAAAACGATAAAACGGGTAGACTTCATTGGGCGGTAAAGCATCAGAACCAATCTGGACTAACTTACCTTTGACATCCCCAAATTCGCTATAGGGAAAGGAATCAACCCTGACATCCACGGGCATTCCTTCGTTGACAAAACCAATGTCCTGGTTGGTGATATAAACTTTGGCAACCAGTGTGTCATTTGGCACAATTTTCAGCACTGGCTCACTGGTGTTTGCCACAAATTCAGGGCTGGCTTGCAGATCAAACACGATGCCGCCTTCAGGTGCCTGTAATTCCTGATTAGTTAACGTTACCTGGATTTGGCTGAGTTGGCTCTCGATTTCTTGGAGACGTTTTTGGTTCTCAACAATAATTTTGGTGAGTTGGCTGTCAATTTCAGCAATCCGTTGTTCGTTTTGGGCAATTTGCGTTCGCAATTCTTCTTCCGAGAGCGCCATGGTGTTTTGTTTGCGTTCCTGGGCTTGCTGAATCGCTTTCTCTAACCGTTCCTGTTCTTGTCTCAAACGGGCTACTTCGGCGGCGCTGCTGTCGGTGTCTTGTTTCTGACGCAGATACTGGAGTTCGCCGAATGCACCTTCTCGCCACAGTTTTTCTAGGCGATCGGTAATTTGTTGGTTAAAGGCTAACACTTGTTCAGCATCGGCAAGTTGGATTTGGGTTTGAGTCAGTTGTCGGTTGAGTTGTTCGACTTCTAACTCGGCAGCAGCAACGCGAGAGTTATACTCGTTTTGGCTTGCCTGTAAGCGTTGCCGTTGTGCCAGAGTTAATCCGGCTGGATTTCCGGTGAGTTGGGCTTGATAAAAGTTCTTTTCTGCCACTAAAGCCGCCCGATTTTTGGTAAGTGAGGCAATTTGGGGCGGGAGTTTCTCTGGCAGATTTTCCGGATCAATGGCAACGGCTTTGCCCGTCATCTGAGCTTGATAAAATTGATTTTCTTGGATTAAAGCGGCGCGAATTTGCTGGAGGGATTTAAATTGAGCTTGAGCCGCCGTTTGGTCAAAGGTGAGCAGGGTATCGCCTTTTTCGACGCGATCGCCTTCTTCAATCTCCACCGATTTAACCACCCCACCTTGAGGCGCTTGGACTTCTTTGACGGCGGCTTTGGGTTCGAGTTTCCCTTGGGCGGGAATGGCTTCTTCAATTTTCGCCAAACACGCCCAGGTGACACTTAATGTCGTCACCCCAATAATCGCTACCACAATCATGCGGGGCCACAGGGGAGATTGTTGCAGGATAACGGGTTGATCAAATTCCGGGGGTTGATTCGTTCGACGGGTGGTTCCGGCTTTGGTGGTAGTTTTCACCGACTGTGCGGGCGATCGCGCGGCGAGGGGTTGGCTGGATGATCCGTTGCGTTGATTCATGGTATGGTTAGTCCTTCGTCATTCGTCATTCGTCATTTGTCATTCGTTATTCGCTTACTGGTTACCAACATAAGCATTGTGAATGACCATCAAAGTTGAGCATCTTGCTGTTGATAGAGGCAGTAGTAGCGCCCTTGCAGTGCCATCAGTTCGTCATGGGTTCCTTGTTCAACGACTGATCCTTTATCCATCATTAAAATGATGTCGCTGTTGCGAATGGTAGTTAAACGGTGGGTAATGAAAAAGACAGTGCGTCCTTTGAAGGCTTCAATTAAATTTAAACAAACTTGCCGTTCGGTGTCATAGTCAAGGGCGCTGGTGGCTTCGTCTAGAATTAAAAGTCGCGGATTTTGCAGTACCGTGCGGGCAATGGCAATTCGCTGGCGTTGTCCTCCTGATAGGGATGATCCCCGCTCCCCGACTCTTGTATTGTAACCACTGGACAACCCCATAATAAAATCATGAGCGGCGGCGACTTTAGCAGCTTCAATGATTTCCTCGGCGCTAGCATCAGGATTAGTCAGGGCAATATTATCCTGTACCGTACCATCAAACAGTAGACTATCCTGGGGTACAATCCCTACCTGACGACGCAGAGAATAGAGTTCCACTTTGGAGATATCGTAGTTGTCGATCAGAATTCTGCCGGAATCAACATCATAGAGACGGGGTAAAAGTTTCATTAATGTACTCTTACCCGAACCACTTTGACCGACAATTCCGACAAATAAGCCAGCCGGAAAATGCAGGTTAATATTGGTTAATTGCCAAGGACCACTCGTACCAAAGCGAAAGGATAGATTTTCATACTCCACTTCCCCTTGAATCGCCGGCATAGGAATATTTAAGCGATCTGCCTCATCCGCTTCTTGGGGGCTATCCACAATATCACTTAACCGTTCTAAGGATAGCGCCGTTTCTTGGAAATTCTGCCACAGTTGGGCTAATCGGAGTAGGGGACTGGTAACATAGCCGGAAATAATTCGGAAAGCGATTAATTGTCCCAAGGTTAACTGCCCATCTAACACCAGATAAGCACCCACCCATAGCACTAACAAAGCGGAGAGTTTATTCAAGAAATTACTCGCTGAACCCGCTGTTGTGGACGTTAGCACCGTCTTAAACCCTGCCGATACATACCGGGCATAGCGTTCCTGCCATTGCCAGCGCGTTCGCAATTCGATGTTTTGCGCTTTTACGGTTTGAATCCCGGACATGACTTCGACTAAATAGGATTGCGTCTGGGCGTTCCGTTCGGCTTTAGTTCGCAGTTGGCGACGGACAATCGGTGAAACAATTACGGTTAACAACACAAACAGGGGAATAATCCCCAACGAGACAATGGTTAGCACCCAGCTATAAATAAACATGACGACGATGTACAACACGGAAAACACCGCATCTAACACCACCGTCAACGCCGTTCCCGTCAGAAACTGACGAATATTTTCCAACTCATTAATTCGACTCGCCAGTTCCCCCACTGGACGCTTTTCAAAATACCGCAACGGTAAGCGGACTAAATGGTCAATAATCTCCGACCCCAGATGCATGTCAATCCGGTTCGTCGTATCCACAAATAGATACGTTCGGAAACTGGTTAATAGCGCCTCAAAAACGGCAATGATCACCAGGAACGCCCCCAGCACATGCAGCGTATCAATACTGTTCTGCACAATCACCTTATCGATGATCACTTGGATCATCAACGGATTCGCCAGTCCAAATAACTGCACAAAAAAGGAGGCGATAAACACCAAGATTAAGACGCGGCGATAGCGTACCAGCGACGGCAGAAACCACTGCAAACCAAACCGTTGCTTCGGCGTGTGCTTAGTCCGTTGTACCAGCAACACTGGGATCGCTTCCGGTGACTGCCCGTCTTCGCTTCTCGGTAAACTATCCAGTAAATCAGCAGGTTTGCGGCGGACAATCCCCAATTCTGGCACGCCCAGCAGCAATTCCCGGGGCTTGGCTTCATAGAGAACGGCAAAACCTTCATACCAAGGAACCAGGGCGGGGGTTTGTAGGCGACTAATCGATTGGGGCGGTACATTTACCAATTGGGCATGTAAACCGATTAAATCCGCCACCGCCCCGCACAGGGGTAACGACAGCCCCCCGGTGCGCTGCATCTGTTCATTAAGTACCCGACGAATCACATCGCGGCGAAAAGGCATTTCTAAATGCTTACTCAGCATTTGGAAACAGGCTAGGGTACCATCGAGGAGTCCTTTCCCTCGGACATGGGGATATTTGCGGCGTTGGTCAGAGGTTTGATCTACGTCCTCTGTTGCTTCTGGCGGTTTATCAGGGGCATAGGGGATACTCTCGTTGCCATTGTTATCATCCAGCCAGGGATCATCATCAGTGGTGAGGGGGGTTGGTTCACCAACCACTGTAACCGGAGTGGTTGGGGGTTCGGTTTCAGTTTCCCCGACTAAATCCGATTCGCGAAACCCGACAATCCGGGCGGGGGTAGACCCTTGGATGTCCAATCCCTGAGAAATTGCTTCTGGCGTCAGCCGACTCCCCACGGGAAAATCTTTGACAACACTCCCGCCACTGACAAACCACACCCGATCGGGTGTCAGGAGTTCGGTGGCGTCAGTCATGGGATAGAGGTAACGCACCTGGGCATCTTGGTAAGCGTTTTTCGCCAGTTCTTTGAGATTCATAATCCCACTGGCTTGGCGCACCAACTCCGCACCAATTAACTCGAAGGCTTCGATCACACTGCACTGGTTTTGGAACGCGGCGGTAGCGGTGGGTTCCTGTGCCATCAGCGCTAAAAACTGACCCGTGGGGATGGTTAAGCAGACTGCCTCTGTTGATGCGATCGCGGTTTCACAAGGGATACCCCGGATCATACTGATCCAACCCAGAATCGCGCCCGGTTTCAGCAAGTCCAAGGTGACGGGTTTTTGCGTGGTTTGTTCGTAGCTTAAAAGACGCGCCTTTCCCTCATAGAGAATCGAGATTTGAGAGGGCATTTTGTCTCGCACCAGGATCGGTTGACCCATGCGATAGCGCAACAGTTGACTTTTTCCCGCCAACTTGGTTAGCGTCGAGGCTTCAAGTTGATTGAAGGGAATGATATCCGCCAGAAAATCCTGAATCGTTGTCTTTGTGTAGGTCATGGGCAAGCCTCAGGGAATTGCATTGTAGAGACGTGCCATGGCACGTCTGGACAGGGTTTAGGATTGAACGGGTGTACCTAAGGATATTTGTTGTCGCAGTTGTTCTTTTAACCAGGTGGTAAACATTTCATCTAGGAGTCGCTGACGCATGGCATCATCTAGTTGTACGGGTAAAAACTTTTCTAAACGAATGACGATAAACCAGTCCCCTAAACGGGTGGGGGGCAAAAGTTGACCGGGTTGGCTAACGGTTAACATTTGCGCCAAGGTGGGGTGGGGTGTACTCAGTTCCACTGGTCCGACTAATCCGCCTGTTTGCGCCTCTGGTCCTTGGGAATAATCCCGGGCAAGTTCATTAAACGATTGTTCTCCTTCTTGGATACGAAAATAGAGTTCTTGGGCAATCGCCGCCTCCTTTGTCCGAATCAGAGAATAAATTACTCGATCTAACCGTCCTTTGCGCTTGAGGAAATAAGATTCAATCTTATGTCCCCAGGTCGCCTGTTTAAATTTTTCCAGCTTCAGTCCCCGAACCGCTAACTCTTCAACTTGTTCTAAGGTTAAGTCTTGGCGCGATCGCCAAGCTTGACGCTCTTCCTCGGAAGTTAGCTGATTTTTAGTATAGAACTGCTCGCAAGCAGCATTTTTTTCTTCGTCGGTACAATCTAGGGTGGCAATGGCTTGATCAATAATGATTTCCCGCAATAACTGAGGGAGTAATTGATATTTGGCTAACAGGGGAATTACTTCTTCAGCCGTGATGGTTCGGTCGCCAACCTTTAAAATGGCAGTCATCGTGGTGAGAAGCCTCTCAAGGTAGTGTTTTCAATAGGTAATGGACTGGGCGATTTCCAAGATAACATCTTGCTTCAACTCAGCGTTATACTCTAGCACCACGATGAATTAAAAGTTTATGAAAGTTAAGATTTTTCCTTGGGGCGAGAATTTTGTTAATTTTTTTGTGCAACGGTAATAATTCGTCATTTGTCATTGCCCTACTCGCTCCCGAAAAGAAGCAAGCTACCTCGCTTTGTAAGGGTTTGAAGCTTGTTAACATTTCTTAGTACAGTGTACAGAATTTAGGGCGACAGCGATACAAGTGTGAATATCGGCATTGGTTTTAATCGCTCCCGGTGTAATATGAGTAGCACAGGCGAAATATCCGCGATCGCGCAATGCTTGAATCAGAGATTCTCGTTTGGGGATATCCAAACGCCCTCGGCGTCCAATTTCCGCCAAGCTATAAAAGTAGGGCGGGAAATCGGCTTCGGCTTCCATGAGACTGAGGAGTTGTACCCGTTTTGACCAGTTCCACTTTTGAGCTAATCCCTGCATCTGTCTTAACCAAGATTGATTGTGCAACACACCCAGCCACAGTGGACCACTCAGAGTGAGGGATTTTTGGTCATAAGCACAAACCACGCGCCCTAATTGACGCCAGGACACAGTTTGATAATTGCCACAGTGATGACAATAACCCAAAAATCCGTAATTTTGCAGCGTCAACGGCTGAGTTTTAACCAAACGCACCATCAGGCGATAGGTTTGACCTGTAAACAGGGAGAAAATCGGCGCAATCCCCAAACCCTTGGCGATGGCTTGCTGCTGGAGTTTACCAATCACCACTCGCAATCCTTGTTCCTGGGCGGCGGGATGGTTGCGGGGATACGCCCCATAAATCCCCAAACTGCTTTCTGAAGCATGACCTGTTAGTTTACGCCCATCGGTACTGGTGAGATAGAGAAGTCCGCCCAGTTTCAGCGCCCAGAGGCTGGTATCCAGATAGGGAGTAGGGGAACCGAAACAGTCCACATCGATGAAATCGTAGTAGTCTCGGCGGTTATAGCACTCAAAAAAGACCTGATTGGCGTCGAGATGGGTAAGGGTGGCTTTATGGGTGGCGATCGCCCCTGCTAAATTTTGCTGTAAAATCGGGTTAAGCTCAGGATTTCCCTCATTCACCCAGATCCAATCGGCTTGACTCTCCAAACTATAGCGTAGAGAACGCACTCCACAGCCACTCATCGCATCAATTACTCGTAAGTGACCGATTTGAGACTTATAAATTGTTGCAGCTAAAATACCTAAATCTCGCACCACTTGCGTCTCTGGGCGATAAAACGCATTACCAATTTTAAATGTGGCTTTGCCTTCTGTATGTTCGGTTAAATTTAGGTTCATTGTTTGCGCTTTTGAGTCTTATATTATTTTTTAAATAAGTAATGTAAACAGATCCCCGACTCCTCAAAGAAGTCGGGGATCTTGCTTGGATAGACTGTACTTTATACCAAGTTGCATTCAAAGATATATAGCGGTTCTCATTTGAAAGCACTACACCCTACACCCCACACCCCACACCCCACACCCTGTCTCTACCAAGGTGTATTGCACCCAATCGAGAAGTGCTATAACTTTATCCTCCCCCCGCTTCCCCTGCTTCCCCAGCTCCCCCAGCTCCCCCAGGTGCATGATCACACCCGTGGAAAACAGAAACTTGATCCAGATCAGGTATTGACTTAGCCACAACAGCTTGCTATCGTGTCCAGTAACAGGCATCTAATTAACGTTTCATAAAAAGCCCTCAGCTATGCTCAACTGCAACAACTACTTTTATTTTTGGTTTACGGAGGTTCACCGGAGGTGAGCAGAGTTCCTCATGGAACCTCCCCGGTGGACCGCAGAGCGAAAGCTGCGGTCTTTTTGTTTTTTAAGGAGTATCTGATGACAACCTACCTGAGTAACTGGTTTACCTTGTTTTACTTTTTTTGGTTCGGAAGCGGTTCCGGGTAGGTAATGCTGCGTTTAAATGTTGTCAGAACCCGGAACCCACAAGGAACCGGGTTTTTTATTGTTCACTTGTTGTTTAAAGGAATTAGTCTGATGTTGAATGCTACACTTGCCACCCAATCCGATCGCCAAACTCTAGTTCATCTGTCGGATCATATCGCCTTCGGGGGTGAGGAATTGGTGATAATTGCTGGTCCTTGTACGGTGGAGAGTCGATCGCAGATGGAAACCGTCGCCACTCAACTGCAACGCGCCCCGGTTCAGGCGTTACGCGGCGGTGCTTTCAAACCTCGCACGTCTCCTTACTCGTTCCAAGGTTTAGGGGTAGAGGGATTAGAAATATTATCCCAAGTGCGATCGCGTCATCAGATTCCCGTGGTGACGGAAGTCATGTCCATTACCCAAATCGAGTTAGTGGCTGCCCATGCTGATATGCTTCAGGTGGGCAGTCGTAATATGCAAAACTTTGATTTACTCAAAGCCTTGGGTCAAGTTGATAAACCGATTCTGCTGAAGCGAGGATTAGCGGCGACTCTAGAAGAATTCGTTATGGCAGCCGAATATATTCTCAGTCATGGGAATTCTCAGGTGGTACTGTGTGAACGAGGGATTCGCAGTTTCGATACCTATACCCGGAATGTCTTAGATTTGGGAGCAGTTGTGGCACTTAAGCAGATGACTTCATTGCCTGTGATTGTAGATCCCTCCCATGCCACAGGCAAACGGGAATTAATTTCCCCGTTAGCGAAAGCGGCTGTCGCAGTGGGTGCAGATGGATTAATCATCGAGTGTCATCCCGAACCGGAAAAATCCGTATCGGATGCCCGTCAAGCGTTATCGTTAGACGATATGGTGCAGTTGGTTCACAGCTTACACCCCGTCGCCGCCGCCGTCGGGCGAAAAATTCCAGCCAGTTTAGCGGCTGTGTCAGCTTAAGGTTTAATTTTAAATTGAGTTTTCGGCTGATGCGATCGCCTCATCCCGGAACTGTTTCCAAGTCCGGGATGTTGTCGTTTGGTCAGGTCGATTCCCTCGTCGCTGGTGGTTGAGCAAAATGATGTCAAGGAATCAGATGACAACCTCCATCAAGAGAGATAGGGGGTGCAATCGGGGTAAAAAACCCATCCCCTGATACTCCGGTAAACTATTTATTTGAGCGGATTCGTTATCAGAGGCTCTATCAGTGTAAAAATGACCATCAAATCCATCATCTTTCCACATCCCTACGGTGAATCATCCCACTCTGGTGTTAAACGCCGATAGTTATAATCTCTTGCTCCTGGATGACAACTGATGCACCCAGCCGCCGTTAATGTTGGAGGTAAATCAATACGAGGATGAAGTGCTTTAAAATACCGTGATTCAGTCACCCGAAAGGGTGCTTGCTCATCTTCCCCTACAGGACGAGAAAACGTTCGTAAATAATTCCAGACAATAAAGATAAACGGGCGCGGAATCTGCTCTAACCGTTGTCCATAATGCTGTTCTGGTTCTAATAGCAAAGTTTCCCAGGTTTGAGTTGGCATGACTTCTGGGGGTAAAGCAACATGACAACTGCCACAGTTTTCCAGGTACAGTTTTAATCCAGTTTGATAGCGCTCTGGAATTGGGTCAATCGTTCCAATCGCCACCAGTGTTTCTGAATTAGGGGGTTTGGGTATTTCTGCGGCTCTTAAAACCCCTGCCATACCTCCGCCTAGGAGAACACTCCAAACCAGTACAAGTACAAATAAAACAGCGTGCGATCGCAGATTGTTATAGTTTGTCATTCGTCATACTCGCTAAGCGAGAAGCAAGCTACGTCATTTGTCATTTTTTATTTCTGACCCTCCAAAAATGTATCAGGGTCAATTTTAGGAATTCCCTTTAGGGACAAATCGTAGGGGCGGGTTTAGGGACTGTAGGGGCGGGTTTAGGGACTAAGGTCAGCTATT
>CAKZMA010000165.1 GCA_937127375.1 uncultured Coleofasciculus sp.
ATTACGGATTACTGTAGGTTCTCCTGAGGAGAATCAGCGCACCTTAGAACGATTGCAAACAGTTCTGCTCCATTGACTTGGTTTTTTATTCTTTCGGTGATAGGATAAGTATTAATACTGCTCGAAAAAAGATAGGTATTAATACTTGATTGACATTCCTTTTAATAATGAACTATGCTGATTCCATCAAGACAAAGGGATGTAAAAGTGCATAAATACAGCTCAGCTAACTCAGCTTACAAAATTTATATTCTGCATAATGATCAGCCAAGCGCTTTTTAATGATCTAAGAGTCTTGAGTTGACTCAAGTTATTAACTTGCTTGAAATCAGCCATATATGCCTGTGCAAAGTATCACTCGATGCAAATGATCGGTGCAGCTAAGGCGATTCTCTCCCATCCTATCCTGAGGTTGAAAAGCTTTGGGAGTTTGACTGCCAGTGTGATTTTTTCAGACTAACAGCAGAGTGAGAGTGAAGATACACAAATGATTGACAAAGTAGCCAACAGTTTTGGGGCTAAGATTAACCTACAGCTTCCCCAGTCGAATCAACACCAAACATTTTTGGTAAAATCGGCTTATCCCCAAGTCAATCTTCCAGCTCTCATCTCCTCCCAGGGAGGACAAATTTTAATTGATGGCAGAGTATGGGTAATTGCCCAACTTATGTTCCATCAGGCTATGGAATTACGCAAGCTTCGTGAAATTGCTTTCGTTGGAGGTATCACCTTAGATCCTCAGCGTTTTACCGCCTTTTCACAGCCTTTAGAAAACTCACAGGGTTCATCTTCTAACTAAGGTCAAACTAACGTTCTAGTTTTAGAAGAGGAATAAATCATGCCCAGCGTTGGACAAGAACTTCTCGATGTGCCACTTCCCGAAATGGTAGCCAAGCTAGCAATGGGTATTGCCACCGCCCAAGCTACCTTAGACGAGAATTCAGTTAACACGGCACAGTTATTGGCAGAAACAGAAGTTCCGGTTGTGCTTGGTGTTACTCAGACTATTGCTGAGGATGGCACAGTCAGCTTTACCCAATCACCTCCTATTGATGTCTCACTTTTACAAATTGGTCTATTGCCGACATTTTACCAGTTCTCTGAAGCCACTATTGAGGTTTCAATGGACATTAAAACGACAACCAGTCGGCAGACTAATGTTAACGTATCCGCTAAGGCAAAAGTTGGCTTTGCCTTATGGAGTTCATCGGTAAGGGTTGATGTCTCTCATAACCGCAAATTTGGCAAGGAAGTCCAGGGGACAAGTCGCTTGTTTACTCGCCTCGCCCCCGTCCCCCCACCCGAACGGATTGCACCTGTATTGACAGTGGTAGATAATCGTCCTGATGGAGGTGCATAATGGCATTCGATCTCACACCCAAAGATCCAAATGAGCCAATTCAGGAACTGGCGGGTGCGTCATTAGCGGAAGTCCTTACTCAACTTGCAGAAGCAATTGCCGAAGGACAGGCGAGGCTTGATCTATCATCCGCCCAAGTTGTTCAGGAGTTAGCACAAACTCAAGTTGATATTGTCCCCAGTATTCGGCAGATTATCCGAGAAGATGGGACGGTAGAATTTCAACAAGCTGAACCTGTCAGGGTGAGCTTACTCGATTTGGGGATATTGCCGACGTTCCTTGCCTTTTCTGAAGCAACAGCAGAGGTAGCCATGGATTTGAAAGTGGTGGAGAATGTCACTCAATCTGGCAATACCAACAAACGCAAGTCTCTGTTTGCGGCGACTCAATCCTTAAGAACAGAACGACGTTTGAATCGGGACGTTAGCGTACACACAAAATTGACGGCTAAATTAGTGCCAGTACCTGTACCCGCTCGTTTACAACCGATAATCACCGTGGAAGATCAACGCGAGGGAGGGGGTGTCTGATGGCGAACGATAAGATGCGTATTGATGCCTTTCTTAGTGAGTTCGGCAAGTCGATGATCCAAGCTCAATCTCAGATCAATGCTGAGGTACTGGAGCATCCTGTTGGTCTTGAAGGGTTACAAACAGGTATCGCCATCAGCGAAACGGAGATTGACTTAAAAATGGTCTTCGACGAAGACGGTTCTGGAGTTAATATTCGACCTGTGAGTGCGGGAGAGGCAAGACTAGCGGATCTTAATCCTGGTGTTCTATCTGGGTTACGCGCTCGCTTAGTGGCAGTCCCTAATGAGGAAATCCGTCCACCCGTGCGGAAACCGTCAGACATTCGCGAGCAGGTTCTTTCTCGTCCCGATATCACTCGCTTGCAGGACGTCTTTGGCGAACTGCAAGTCGAACCCACCTACGTCGGTGCAGCACGACGGTGGATTGTAGATGTCAAGGAACCCAGAGGTCAAACTCTTCGCAGTATCCAGATTTCCGATAGTGAATAGTCATGTAGTCCTCTTACGGACTTAGGCTGGTCAGGTATGGGCTTGAATCAAGCCCCTAGCTGTCTTCTATGGGGTTCCTGACTAGCTCAGTTGAGCTATGTACAAATCTCCAGAATTGGGGTACAATTATAAGCTTTGGTGTTTTGTTTCTACTTAAAGTTTGTACCCCCATTCTTCCATTGAAAACTATATTAACATAAATTGAGAGTAGTACAAAATTATGGTTGAAGCACTAACGATCAAGGAGGCTCAACAGCAAATCGAGGGGTTAATCAAAGAAAATCGGCTATCCAGTGAAACCATCGAAGCTCTTGAAAAAGAGATTAATCTACTTAAACAGAAAACCCAAGAGGCGGTTCAAGCTCAGCAAAAAGCCGAGACAGAAATAAAGGTAGCTCAGCAACAAATACAGGATCTACAGCCTCAAGTTGCTCAGTTAAAAGAACTTAATACTCAGCTTCAATCTCAAGTTCAACGCTTGTCTGCACAGGTAAAAGAAACTCCACTACAACCCCTGACTCCAGAGGAAGGTTCAGCTCTGCTTGACCGAACGTTCCAAGCCTTCCGTGGCATAAAAAATTTGAGAGTGGTAGACGCTGACATCACACTCAAGCTAGCGACTGGCAAACTCGGAGATCAGTCTGTTTTAATTTTTCCACAACCGGGTTCTGTTGATTCTTCAACTCTCCATGAAATAAAATTTAAGCTCCACAGTGACGATTCACTGAGTCAACCCTGAGCTTGATATATAGCAAAAGGCTCTAGGGCAGAAGGTTGATTACTGGTAGGTTGTTGTTTGGGTCATTAAACCTGTCCTAACCTTATTGCCAACAGGACAAACCAACTGTGATAGAGACGTTCCGCCGGAACGTCTCTACGAAATTATTATCTCAAAGGACAAGTCATTTGCTCGGATTCTTTCTCAAGCTGACGCACTAAG
>CAKZMA010000166.1 GCA_937127375.1 uncultured Coleofasciculus sp.
AACCAGCCTAGAGATACACCATTCTCTATGTATTCCTGCATCTTCGTTTTCAAACTACTTAACGTATCACTCGCCGAGCGTAACTCAATCACAAAATCAGGACAAATCGGCGCAAAGGATGCTTTTTCCTCCTCAGTCAGAGCATTCCACCGTTCCGTTTTAATCCAAGACGCATCAGGCGTTCGCGAAGCGTCTCCGTAGGAGAATCGCGTTGCACCATTAGGAAGGGTAAATCCTGCACTGGAGTCAAAACCCAAACCTGTACCATCAAGTTCCGCCCAGATACCAAGCTGTACAGCCAGATTAAAGTTGCGGTTTCCGGTATCTGAAAAAGCAGGTGGCATAATGACAACATCTCCAGCCGCAGTACGTTCGATACGCAAGTCTCGATTGGCTTGGCAAAAGGTGTAGAACTCCTCGCGAGTCATCGGCGCGATCGCGGGTAGCGAAATCCTTAAGGGAGTGGTTTCAGTTTGGATGAGTAGAGTTGTGGTCATAGCAATATTCTCTTCCGCCAAGACGTTCAGTTGGCATAATTGGTCGAGATGTCCTGTATCAAATGTAATTAAAGTTCATACTTCTTCCGCATCTCTTCCAGACTAATAAGCTGTTCGGCATTTAAACCTTAATATTAAGAACGGCGAAAGCCTTGCCGTAGTGCGAGCATCTTGCTCGCTACATCAAGCATCTTGCTCGCTACTAATACCCAATTTAAATGCATGACAGCTTACCTTTTCCTTCCCTCAAACGGCTTCGAGCCTTATCTATTCGCTTAAGGAACTAATGATATCGTATTTCACGATAACTTGACACAATAAATTGCTAATAGATATTTGAGTAAGCGATCGCCAATCTTGTCGGGTGGGCAAATGGACATAATTTTTGGTGAAATTGTCAAATGATCATAATGGGTCCCACCCTACCCGCGTCTCTACTACAAGCTTACATTGATCACGTATCACAGTAAATCAGCTACGATCAATAGAATAGTGTTTGTGCGATCGCAGATGCCCTCAACCTCTTAATCAAACCCCCGCAACTCATGCCCTCCGTGGACACAAAAACCCGTGAACAGATTGTAAAGAGAGTGCTAACCGCCCGTAAAAATAGGGCTGAGTTTTTGCTCCAGATGAAAAAACTCCAGCAGCAAGGTTGGCAAGCAGCACGCCAAGCTGCTGCTACCTTGAAGGAGGAATTTGGCGCAAATCGCGTTGTTTTATTTGGTTCAATGCTTGATCACCAGCACATGACCTGGCATTCTGATATCGACCTTGCCGTTTGGGGAATTGAAACAAACCATTACCTACGGGCTGGGGCAGTTGCTGAAAGAGGACACCATTTCTCCATTGATCTGATAGATGCTGAATCATCACCCCCCCATATCCAAGCAGCTATTCATCAAGGGATAGAACTGTAACGATGACTATGTTGGTCCAGCGCATTGAGCAGGAATTAGCACCAATTCAAGAAGCAGTCACTCAAACTCAACGACTGATCAACAAACTTCCCCAAACTCAAGACGAGGATATGCAAAACGCACTCATCGATCGCGGCTATTGCACTGAATATGCAAAGCTATTATACGGGAGCAGAGCGTATCTTCTATGAAATCGCTAAAGAGATAGATGGAGATGTGCCAACAGGTGCAGATTGGCATAAGCAATTATTGGAACAACTGTCTGTAGAGATCCCGACGGTTCGCCAAGCTGTACTTTCAGAGACAACATTAGTTGACTTGGACGAATTCCGACGCTTTCGCCACGTTGTGAGAAGTAACTACGCTCATAATCTCAATCCTGATCTAGTCATACAATTATCAGAAAAATTAGCGAGTTGTAGCCAGAACTTGAGGCAAGATATTCAGGTTTTTATGAGAGGTATGGGGCTAGGCTGAACTGGTTTGCGATCGCGTCTCTATAACCAGCTTACCCCATCTATGAAATCAGCAATGGGGAGTCTGTCTTAGTCGAAATTTCCCAAGTGACAAAAGAGGGCTAGAGTTACAACATTATAGTTCACCAGGGGAAGCGATCACACTGATTTTCTCTTTCTGATTGACTATAATTGTATAACTCCTCAGCATTATTGAAGCAATTGGCTTGGGATCAGTAAATCATTGGGTAACTGAAGCGGCATCATGGAGTATAAACCCGTACACAAGAAAAATTCATCCTGGACTCCAACCACAGTACAGAAAAAGGGTAAGAGTCCCGGTAAAATGGGACATTTTTCAATTCAAACCAAACCCAACCAGACATCTACCCCACCCCAAGAAATACGGGAATATTCCAGAGCATCAGCCGATAGACTCGCCGCCAATGTAATGCGAGGAATCCAAGCTAAGGAGCAGGAGGAAGCTGAAGGGTCAACAGTACAACGCAAATCTGAATCACCCTGGGCACCAACGTTTGAGCCACCCCCACCCTTACCACAAAGCCCTGCTTCCCAATTAAAAGGTGCTTTTGCCCCAGTATCAGAGAACCCGATTCAACGTCAATGTGCTGATTGTGCCAACCAAGAGAAGGAACAGTCGGGAGAAGCCGGGAAAGATTTAGAGGAAATTGGAATTCAAACCAAGTTGACGGTAGGAGCGCCAGGAGATGCTTACGAGCAAGAAGCTGACCGAGTAGCGTCTCAGGTGATGTCAATGTCAGCCCCTGCTGATAGTTCAGCATCGGTTCAGCGTCAATTAGACACCAATCACCCCCATCACCCCCATCAGATCTGGCAGAGAGCGCAGTCAATTACACCTGTGGTACACAGGCAAATTGATCCGCGTGTGCAAATGCGCCAGATGATACAACGGGCAGCTCAAATAGATGGAAATCAAGCATCTGGGGATTTAGAGAGTCGTTTGAATGCGTCT
>CAKZMA010000167.1 GCA_937127375.1 uncultured Coleofasciculus sp.
GCTAATCGCAATTCAATTAGCGGATGGGAGGCGTTTGTCAAGATTGAACCCGGTACTGTTCCCCCTCCTCCACCGTCGGGTGGCGGTTTTGCCAGTATCGTATCACGCCAAACCTACGACGCCATGTTCCCCAACCGGAACGATTTGTATAGCTACGATAACCTAGTCGCCGCCACTCAGAAGTACCCAGAGTTTTGCAACCGGGGTTCCGATGAGCAACGTAAACGCGAAGCAGCGGCGTTCCTCGCCAATATTGCCCACGAAACAACAGGAGGCTGGGATACAGCGCCCGGAGGACGTTACGCCTGGGGTCTACATTTTATCGAAGAGGTAGGGTGTGAACATGGAGGCTGTACCCAATACTGTGATCCCAGCAATACCCGCTATCCCTGCGTACCCGGTAAAACCTATCACGGGCGAGGTCCAATGCAATTGTCATGGAACTATAACTATGGTCAAGTGGGCGAAGCCTTGGGGATAAATTTGTTAGCTAACCCCGATTTAGTCAAAACCGATGGTGCGATCGCGTTTCAAACCGCCCTGTGGTTCTGGATGACGCCCCAGTCCCCCAAACCCTCTTGTCACGCTGTCATGACTGGCGGTTGGACGCCCAACTCCAGCGATATCAGCCAGCAACGTGTACCCGGTTTCGGGATGACGATTAACATCATCAATGGCGGTCTTGAATGCAACATGCCGACTAATGATAAAGTTCGCGATCGCGTGGGTTTCTACGAACGTTTTACCCAGATGCTGGGTGTGAGCATGGGTGATAACGTTTACTGCGATCGCATGGCGAACTACTAAAGATTCTGTTTCTTTCACGTTTTTGGTGAGTGTTCTAGAAGCCTTGTGCAACACATCTAGAACACTCCCACAAAAGACCTCTGAGTTCAAGATGAAGGTATCATTATGTCTGAATTTCTTGGTGTGGCTTTTAGTCCTTATGTTCGCCACTGGACAGGAACAGCTCCAAATGCCAAGGTTCCCCTTTGGAACTCATACAGCCAACAGGATATTGTTCAGATGCTGGAGGTCATCGCGCTCCAGTTCAATAAAATTAGCACCTACAGCATAGGCTATGCAGGCTATTACCCGCCCACAACACCTTGGAATCAAATCGATTCCAACTGTCACATCGCTGGTGCTGCTGCACAGTTGAATCGGCTTCGGGGCAGGGTTGCCATTGAGGTGGCTCAGGGAATATATCAGCAGGACAATCCGGCGCACCAGCAGGCAGAAATTGAAGCGGCTTTTTCTGCGGCTTCCTCGGCGAACGCGATTTACCCCAACACGGTAACTTCATTGGTTTTCACCAATGAATATGTGATCAATGCACAGACAGCCAATGCTGTCAACGCAATGATTGTAGCTAACAAACACAAAGCCCATAACCTCAATATCAAAGTCGGCGTGCGATCGCATACCTTTGGACAAATCGCTAATCTTTACAGTCCCTATTACACTCAGCTAAAAACACTGATCCAAAATTGCGATTTTATCCTTTGCAATCTTTATCCAGCTTTGCACACCGCCACCCCGACCGAAGGTGTGAATCAAGTGGGTCAGGCTTTTGATCAAATCAAGACGGCGGTTGCAGACATTAATCCGCAATGCGAGGTGATGATTGGCGAAACTGGGTGGCCATCCCAGGGGATTAGTTTCAACAACACGCAGAACAACGTGGCGAATCTCCTTGCCTATTGCGAGGCAATTGACAAGTGGGCATTTGAGCATCGTGTGATGACTTACCTGTTTGAAGCAATCGACGAACCTTGGAAAAGCAACCAAAACGCTCAGGTTCCGCCAACCAACCCCTGGCAAGGACCCAATGGTGCTGAAGGACACTACGGACTTTGGTACCTCAACCAGCAGGGTAATTATACGCACAAGAAAGTCTAACGGCAAAGCAGGATATCTTTGACTTATCCAATCAAGAAAAAGGTGGATTACCGCCACTACTGGACACAGGTTTTTGCCACACCGAAATAACGACCTGGGAAAGGCATCTGGAACTTACATGCCTTTCCCCTCGACCCACTATGAACAACAAACCGACAATGTTCCAATCACCTATACCCCCTAGGCTATCGCCTTGCTCAACAGTCCTGACCAGGGTTTGTGCTGCCACAACCAGCGCAGTGACCTTGCCTCGAGTTAAAGTATTCATGGTATTACTCGCTCTTTTGCTGCTTTTCGTCAATCCCTCTGAGGCGAACGCACAAGAGCTGACAGCCACGAACCCTAGGACTCGGTTATCCGTTACCAACCAATGCAACTTTCCCGTTTGGATGGCAACAACACCTAATGCAAATAAAGCTCCTCTACGGGATGGTACTGTCGAACTGTCTATGGGTCAATCCCACGATTATTTCATTCCCGCCGATGGTTGGGCGGGAAGATTCTGGCCCAAAACTGGCTGTGATTCCAATGGTATGAACTGCACGGCGGGAGAGGCAGTGCCACCATGCCCTCCGTCAGGTTGTCAACCCCCTGCCGACACCAAAGTCGAGTTCTACTTTCCGAACCTTGCCTCCAAGGAAGACGCTTGGTATGACATCAGCTTGGTGGATGGATACAGCCTTCCGATGGAGATTAAACCCAGAGGAGGAGAGTCAGGTTCATGTATAACGACGAAATGTAATCTTTCTCTGGCTGAGTGTCCTCAAAATGAAACACAGGGTTTAGGGGATCTGCGGGTCATCAAAGACGGTAAGGTCGTGCAATGCTTGTCACCGTGCAAGAAATGCAACTATCCCCCTCCTTACGGTCAAGGAAAGCCTGAAAACCTAGAACCTGGTCTATCTGTATGCTGTCCAACTCCTCCCGTAACGCCCGAACAGTGTAGCAGCGGACCCGTAGTACAAACAAACTTTGTCCAGACTGTGCGCCGAGTATGTCCTACTGCTTATAGCTACGCTTATGACGATCAAGCGGGGTTGCATAGCTGTTCAACGCCAACAAGCTTTGATGTGACGCTATGCCCGGTAGGACGTTAAATAGAGTGAAGTTTAACCCGACCAACCTGTAGGTTATAGTTCAAGCTGTTTATGCTTGTGTATCCATCTGTACTATAGCGATCGCGCCGGGGAAACATCGGTGATGATGTGGTAGCGATACCAGGCTGATTTAACCGGGTGTGATTATATCTGCTCCCATCTCCATATTTATTTATGACCACACCCGAAGACTAATGACCTACAATCCCACATTTTGGACGCTGTGGGATGAGCTGAACAGAATTTTTCCTGAACTTTCCTGTATCCACAAAAACTCGTTGATGGCAAACGTGCAGCTAGTCGGTTGGATTGAGGGACGAAACCCAACTCTCAAGTTGATCTGTGCGGAAGTTTTTCTAAGTTATCTAGTTTGAAAACCCTAGTAAGTTGAGGTAATTTATGGCTTGTACACGCGGTAATTCATACATTATTCAAGCGGGAGATACGCTTTATATAATTGCCCAAAATCAATTGGGCGATGGGAACCGTTGGCGTGAAATCATGAAACCTAACGGAACTCCATTCACACAAACAGATGCGGGCAATTTGCAGGTGGGTCAGGAAATTTGCCTTCCTTCTAACTCTCCCCCGCCGCCGGGTGGTGGTGCGGGTAAGGGAAATTTCCGAGATATGCTAGAAGCCCTTGGAGCATTTGAATCAGGATTACCATCAGGAAACCCAAACCAGTACAAAGTTGAAAACTCACTGGGTTTTATCGGCAAGTACCAATTTGGAGAAGCTTTGCTGATCGACCTTGGCTACTACAACACCACTAATCCTTATATTGGTGGAGGAAATGGTGTAGACAGGAATTATTGGTACGGTACCTGGAAAGGAAAGAACGGTATTAATAGCAAAGAACAATTCAAGAATTCCCCTGATGTCCAAGAAAAAGCAATTCGTGAGGCGTTTAATTTGAACTTGCAGCGTCTCAACACTGCCCTTGGGCAGCAACGTAAGTCCGTAGATAACTACCTTGATCAGCGAAAAACATTTAATGATAAGGGGGTGTCAAAAACAATAACAATCACCCTCTCTGGTATTTTAGCTGGGGCACACCTGCGCGGTCCTTATGGAGTAGCTAATCTTCTCCTGAGTGACCAAGTATCTTATGATGAATATGGTACGTCTATTCTCAAATACATCGAAGACTATGGCGGTTACAACGTTACGCCAGCAGACTTTTCCTAGACCTACATTTTTGAGGAAATTTTCAGCACTATTGCTCCTGATCGTCAACCCATTTGCTGTCACTGTAGCATGGCGAGTTGAACGGTGAGCGATCGCGTAATTTCTTCTGTTATTCTCCGCTAGATTAACGATTTTCCGAGAATACACTCATCCATCAGGTGATTATCGCGATCGCACGCTGAACCCACCCTGACAAGTACCTCAATTGGCACTCACTTACATCCGTGCGATCGCATCATCTACCAAAAGGGAATCGGCAGGCATCTCATGAACTATTTTGTAAAGATTTTCAGCAAAGGCTTGACAATTTTACCGCTAGCTTTAGCCGCTACCTTATCATCAGTTCAAGCCCAATCGATTATCCCTGCCGCTGATGGAACAGGTACAATTGTCACCCCAGATGGACACCAATTTAATATTGAGGGTGGCAGCTTTTCCCAAGATGGGGCAAATTTGTTCCACAGTTTCCAGCAATTGGGACTTGATGCTAATCAAATTGCTAACTTTATCTCCAATCCTCAAATTCAAAATATCTTGGGACGAGTTGTTGGTGGAGAGGCTTCGATGATTAATGGTTTAATTCAGGTGACTGGAGGGAATTCTAATTTATTTTTAATCAACCCGGCTGGAATTCTCTTTGGCGCAGATGCTCGTTTGAATGTCCCCGCCTCCTTTACAGCAACAACTGCTACGGGGATTGGGTTTGATGAAAATCAGTGGTTTAATTCGTTTGGCAGTAATAACTACCTAAATTTAATCGGTACACCCAGTCAGTTTGCTTTTGATATTTCACAACCGGGAAGTCTGGTTAATGCGGGTGACTTGGCAGTGGGGGCAGGGCAGAATTTAACCTTACTTGGCGGTACTGTAGTTAATACAGGACAACTGACTGCACCGGGAGGAACAATTACAATTGCAGCGATTCCTGGTCAAAATTTAGTGCGAATTAGTCAACCCGGACATGTATTGAATTTGGAAATTGAACCGCAACAGGATAGTTCTGGGCAAATGATACCATTTCGTCCCCAGGATTTAGCTACATTACTGACGGGTACAGAAGAGAATGTAGATACGGGATTGAGTGTTAAGCCAACTAATGAAGTACAATTAACGAATTCTGGAAAAACTATACCGATTGAAGCGGGAGTTGTAATTGTTTCTGGCAGTGTGGATGCTTCTTATTCTCAAGTTTTCCCTTACCAAGGGGATGAAATAGGAGAAGTTGTTGGTGGTAATGTAAATGTTTTGGGTGATAAAGTCGGACTTTTTGATACCAATATAAATGCTTCTGGTACTCATGGCGGGGGTACAGTGCGGATTGGTGGGGATTATCAGGGAGAAGGAACGATTCCCAATGCTTTACGCACGTTTGTTAGCCGTGATTCAGTGATTAATGCTGATGCTTTAACGAATGGAAATGGAGGCTCGGTAATTGTTTGGGCAAATGAGGCAACTCGTTTTTATGGCACAATTACAGCACAGGGCGGGAGTAACAATGGAAATGGTGGCTTTGCTGAAATATCCAGTCAAGGGTTTCTTGATTATACTGGTGTAGCTAATTTATTAGCCACTCAGGGTCAATTAGGTACTTTGCTCTTAGATCCAGAAAATATTACAGTTATCGCAGGTGCCAATAATTCCGCCGAACTTGATGCGAACGATGCGTTTGCTGATCCAGGTACAAATAACACGATTAACAATGGCACGATTGATTCAGCCATGGCAAATGTTATCCTGCAAGCTACTAATGACATTATCTTTGATGCGCCGATTAATATTATCCAACCAGGAGTTGGCATTACAGCTCAAGCTAATAACGATATTCGAGTTAATCAGGATATTACCACCCATGGAGGTGCTGTCAGCTTAATGGGTGACAGTGACAATAGCGGTGCTGGTAGAGTCGTAATTGATGGTACTATTTCGACATTGGGTGGAGATATCACAGTCATAGGAAATAGTAACAGCGCTAACAATGATGCTCATGCCATTATTAACAATAGCCCGATTAACTCTGGGAGAGGAAATATCTCATTCACGGGGACTCAAAGCGGGACGGCTATAGCTGCTGGCATTTTGATCAATGGAGATATTATTTCGGAGGGTGGGACAATTGACTTCACAGGGAAGAGCAATAATTTTGTGGGCATTCTGAACCGATCACCGATTGATTCTGGCAGTGGAATGATTACGTTTACTGGAACTAGCACTGGAACTGATATGGGCGCTAGAGGGATTAGTGTTGAAGGGAATATTAATTCAAGAACTGGGCATATAATTTTCGTGGGCAATAGCCTTGGTGAATATGGCATTTTTAACATAAACCCCATTCTTTCGGAAGGTGGTAAAATTGAATTTACAGGGAATAGCGATAATTCTGCTGCCATTGTTACCCGATCACTAATTGATTCCGGCGGTGGAACAATTATGTTTACTGGAACTAGCACTGGAACTGGTATGAGCGCTAGAGGGATTAGTGTTGAAGGTAATATTAGTTCAAGAAATGGGGAGATAATTTTCGTGGGCAATAGCCTTAGTGAATATGGTATTTTTAACAACAGTCCCATTAATTCTGAGGGGGGAAAGATTTCATTCAGGGGGACTACCAGCGGAACTGGCATCGACACTAGGGGCATCTTTATAAATGAGAACATCACCTCTGGAGGAGGTGAAATCCACTTGACGGGTGAGAACAGTCAGACGGGTATCTATGCTACAAATATCCTCGATAGTAGCTCGACAACTGGTAATGGCGGAGCAATTACCCTTACTACCACTGGCGATATTACAACAGCCGAAATTAACTCCAGTGCTGAACTTGATGGTGGAGATATTATTCTTAATAGCAGTAATGGTGCTATTGATACTACTGCAGGTATCCTCAACGCGGCAGGGGGCAATAACGGTGGTAATATCACTATCTCGGCTCCTGATAATATTCAAACCGGTGAATTCACCACTTTTTTATCAGGTGCAAACCTCAATAGCGGCAATCTGAGCATTACCAGTACAAATGGTAACATTGATACCACTGCTGGTTCAATCATCACAATTTCTGCCACAGGGAATGGAGGTAATGTCATCCTTAATGCTGCGAATGGAAAGGTTACTGTAGGGAACATTGATGCCACGTCTGAAACGAGTATTGGTGGAGAGATTCAGCTTAATGGTGGCGATGGTATTATTGCCAGTGGAACTATTTCAACCAACCAACAAACGATTACCTTTGAGCATCCGGTAACCCTGGCTGGGGATGTTTCCATCACTAGCTCACAGGGGGGCAACATCATCTTTAACGATGAGGTTAACGGAACTTATAATCTCACTCTCAGTAATGATGAAAGCGGCATGATTGAGTTGAATAATCCCATCGGTAGCTTAACTCCGCTCAACAGCATCAGCATTTTTGGTGATGTCACTACAAATAACCCAGACGGTATCGCTATCACAACAGTCAATAATATCTTTACTCAGGGTAATATTACGTCACCCGGAGGCATTACCCTCTCTAGCCGTAGCGGACAAATCACCACAGGTAGTCTTAACTCCTCGGCTTCTGGGAATGGCGGTGATGTGAATCTTAATGCGCGTGGCAGTATTGTTGTTCGCCATATTGATGCCCAGAGTCGTGATATGGGCAGGGGAGGAAATGTTACTATCACCACAAACAGTTTCTTTCAAGCTAATGATTCTTTCTTAGACCAAAATAATGTTAATGCCAGTATTTCTACGGCGGGAGCCATAGACGGTGGCACAATTATTATTAGTCATGGCGGAAATGGTATGACTCCTTTTATTGTGGGCGATGCCAGAACGAATGGAACATCGGGAGCCATTACCCGAGGCAATGCTAAATCTGAACAAACTATTTCGCCGACTCAAGAGTATCTCTACACCCATATCCAGGATGCCAGACGACTGCAAATACTATCAGTTTTTGATCCTAACTTACCACCAAAACCCCCCCAATCAACACCAGCGCAGGAACCAAACTCAGTCCCAACTCCAGGTGCAAATCCTATAGAAACATTCGGCAATCGGATTGGGGAAATTTTGCAAACGCAAACTCAGATTGATCAAGATGAGCAAACTGGAGATTACACAATTTTTTGGTATTCTCCGACGACTCAACTTTCACTTAATGTTCCCACATCTAATAGGATTGTATCTAGCACTGACCGCAATTTTGAGGCTGAATTTGAGAAGTATTTTGGCGAAAATCTGACGGATGATGTTGTTACGGCTGAAAGCCTGCGAGAAACCCTGAAGACGATTGAGGGTCAAACGGGAACAAGTCCGGTTGTCATTTATGCTCGCTCATCTGTTGACCAATTAGAACTTGTATTAGTTCTTCCTGAAGGTGAACCGATTCTCAAAATTGTCCCCAATGTCAGTAGTATTACGTTAAAGGAAACTTTGGATGATTTCTACAATAATGTTACGGATATTACCGCTGGGCGCAGCTATTTGGCTCCCGCGCAGCAACTCTATCAATGGTTGATTGCTCCTTTGGAATCGGAGTTAGAAGCTCTGGATATTGATACTCTAATCTTTTGTATGGATGCGGGTTTACGCCTGATTCCGATGGCAGCTTTACATGATGGTAAACAGTTTTTGGTGGAAAAGTATAGTATTGGTTCGATTCCCAGTGTCAGTCTGACGAATACCCGTTATAATCCGATCAAAGATGCCCAGGTTCTAGCGATGGGAGCGTCTCAATTTAAAACGTTACCTCCTTTAAACGCTGTGCCGACAGAACTGGAGATTATTACTCAAAAGGTGTCGTCTGGGCAATCGTTTATGAATGAAGAGTTTACGCTCAATGCTCTCAAATCTCAGCGTCAACCGTTTGGTATTATCCACTTGGCTACCCATGCTGATTTTCAACCGGGAGATCCGAGTCATTCCTATATTCAACTTTGGGGGGATGAACAATTACGATTAAACCAAATGCGGCAGATGAATTGGTATCAACCGCCCCAAGTTGAGTTGTTAGTTTTAAGTGCCTGTCGCACGGCTTTTGGAGATATTGATGCTGAGTTAGGGTTTGCTGGGTTAGCGGTTAGCGCGGGAGTTAAATCGGCTCTGGCGAGTTATTGGTATGTTAGTGATGGTGGAACCCTAGCGCTGATGAGTGAGTTTTATCGGCAATTAAAACAACCGGATGTGACGATAAAGGCAGAGGCGTTACGACGCGCTCAACTGGCGATGTTGCGGGGAGAGTTACGTTTAAATAATGGTACATTGCGAAGATCAGGAGGAGCAAATCCCATTCCTTTACCGGCTGAACTTTCCGGAAATCAAGATTTTTCTCATCCGTACTATTGGGCAGCGTTTACGATAATTGGTAGCCCGTGGTAAATAATACCAAGGGGGAGCATGTAGAGACGTTGCATGCAACGTCTGGGATCAGGATTTGTAGGGGCGGGTTTTACAGATAACTTATGGCAAAAACTGATAACTTGACTAAACCCGCCCTTCAGGGGGAGCTGGGGGAGATTAATGCAATTAAAGCTTATCCGAGCAGTTACCAAGTTGCGTTCTATCCTGTCTAGGAAGAGCGAAGCGTGAAGCGCAGCTATAGCGAGGAACGAGCGTCGGAATCTGGACAGATGCTTCGTTTCGTTCCTCCGCTTCGCTTCGGACTCCACTCAGCATGACAGATTTTATCTCAGACTGCAAGTTGTATAACGTTCGTTCATTTTGGAGCCTTATCCTGAAAAAAACTGAACTCTCTCTAAACTATCTCTAAATTAATCTGAATTAGAGTCCTGAATTTTTCTGAACTCATTGATTGAATCAAGATGCAAACTATAAATAGATCGAACTTCAGGGAAATGAGACTGGAAGCAGATAGGTTTGTAGTCGGTATGAAGCATGACTCAAGTGCTAAAGCACTGACTACAAACTATTATTTCCTTCTGGGTGATGACCAACTTACAAATACCTCAAATCCTAATGTTGTGGGGAAATCCAATAGGTATTCTGTTAACTTCAGGGACGTTTCCCCCTTTCAAAGGGGGGCTAGGGGGGATGGAGAGGGGCTGGGGGTGAGGGGTTGAGCTTAAGTTGACACGG
>CAKZMA010000168.1 GCA_937127375.1 uncultured Coleofasciculus sp.
AAGGGCGGGTTTTGTTTAACCGTTATCGGTGATTCAGCTAGTGTTAGTTCCTAAACCCGCCCCTACAATTGATGCTTTTGCTAGGTTCAGGGCAGGGTTTTTCTTCCCTGTTCCCTGTGACACATCGAGCGAAGTCGAGGTGTTCACTGTTCACTGTCTCTAAGTAGGTTGGTGGAAATAAACTCAACCTTATGAAGTTATGTTAACAAGCCTCAAACCCTTACAAATGACGAATGACGAATGACGAATGACGATCCCCACCGTTAACTTTAATTGTCCCCACCTACTTACCTTCATGAGTTCCCCATCTCAACTAAAAACGTGACATGAAAGTCGTTCAACAAACGGTGACATTACTGACGCTGGAAGAACGCCCAGTTGGGGTTTGGATATTGAGTGGTTTAACAGCCGCGATCGGATTACTGATTTTTCTGTCTTCTAATTCATCGATTGATTGGTTCGGATTGGTTTGTATTATCTTAGCGAATGGGATGATGTTCGGCAGTCCAGTGAAAACGTGCCAATTTGACAAACAGGGTAATTGGGTTATATTTCAGCAAAAAGGTTGGTTAGGAACCCAGGTGATCCGCCGTCCAATTGACCAGGTGACTGAGGTACAAGTTGAACAGCTTAACCTATTCGGGCTTCAGTTATATCGGCTCAGGTTGGTGCTTTTCTCTGAGGAACTATTCTATTTGACTCCAATTCCTTCTACAGATTGTAGACTACAGCAACATTTAGCCAGAACGATTAAACAGTTTATTACCTGACCAATCAATCCTAAGTAGGGTTGGCAGCATAAACTGGAAATCCTTGAAAATAAAGGTTTTAAGGGCGATTAAAGGTTTATTGAGTGCAAGCAAATTTGCCTCGATAGATAAAAACATACAAAATAGCGAGCGAGACGCTTGCACTACAACCGTTCCCTGTTCCCTATTCCCTCCCCTCACCCCAAAAATTATTCAGCAAGCCCTAAGTAATACTCAAGTTTCACTTTTAGCGGATAACTGACAACCAATAGGTTGACCAACTGTCTTTTGCACATAGTCTAAAATTTCTTGATAAGCGTCTGGATTGGTTTTAGGATGGATAATGAGTCGCACCTTACCATCCGGTAACCAAAATATCAACCGACCGTTATTCGCCCAAACAAAGGTACTGATACGATTGAGATCAATCAGATACGTATCGCGCTCATAACTTAATTTAATCCAATGCTGATCCATAGTGGACGGTGGCAACTCTTAGCTGAGTCAGTCGCAATGGGGTGTTCTAAGTCAACACACCAATAGGGAACAAGACAGAGTGTGACAGTGAGATAGGCGATCGCTAACGGTTAAAAGGATACACCAGATGGTCATTGAGTATCTTTTTCAGTTAGAATTTTGGTAAAAAAATGGTCATTAGTTCTCATTGCGGAACTAATGACACCTCGTATTGAGCGATCAATTGTTTTGCTAGTTACATTTTGCGTTGAAACTCTTCGAGTAAATCCAGCAGATTAACCTGACACTGCATCGGTAGTAAATCCACTAGGGGAACTTCCCGTTTGCCACCCCCCAGTTTAACTGGAATACTTTGCAAGATTTGCACCACTTGGTCTTCCGAGAGGTTATCCTCTGTCAGTAGAGGATAGAGACGTTCAGCTAAAGGGGTGTGTAAATGGGCATCCTGCAAGTAAAGATGCCATTTAGCCACATCGATGTATATATTCTCACCAATTTCAGCCGCCAAGGTTTCGATCGCTTCGCTGGTATTCGGGTTAGCCATAATAAATTGAGTAGGACGAACTGGACATTCTCAGTTTATCCTTGAGCAGAGTTAGCCGAATTATCTTGACCCGGTAAGGGAGTATAATCCGCGATCGCAAAGATATAGACGGCGTGTCCGACTAAGATTAATCCCCAGATCCCCGTTACCCAGTACGTCCAAGACCAATTGGCATACTGGATAGTACGGACAAACCATAGACCCGAATTACACGCCGCAAACACAGCGACATGGACAGCAAAGTTCATTCGGTCATCTAGGCGTCGATACGCCGCATCGCGACGATCAGGTTTGCGGGACCAACGAGGAGGCATAGCAGTTCGTAAGATAGACGTATGAGAATAGGTTATACTATCTAGTATTTTTTTGATAAGGCAATTTTCGAGTATTCCGGTCTCAAGGGATGGCAACAAGGGTGGGATGCGGGATGCCAGCCTGACTGGAAACGTTGTCAACTAGCGCGATCGCACCGATTTTACGCTTACCGCCTCAAGCGTTGATGCCTTTGCTGTCATTTGTTCTGGTGAGGAGTAATCAGAGTAGTTTTAGGGGTGATAAAAACAATCAATGAATTAGGCATTGGGGTTTATTAATTTGAATTTAATCGTGTTCCCTTCCTCCGATAAGATGAGTTGGCGTGAATGTTGCTCAGGAATTACCTGATGCGATCGCACATAAGTTATAGATA
>CAKZMA010000169.1 GCA_937127375.1 uncultured Coleofasciculus sp.
CTAGGGGAAACTGGAAATCCCCTAGAACTAAAATCCCACTCAGTTCTAGGGGAAACTGGAAATCCCCTAGAACTAAAATCCCACTCAGTTCTAGGGGAAAGTGAGAATCCCCTAGAACTAAAACCCGACTCAGTTCTAGGGGAAAGTGAGAATCCCCTAGAACTAAAACCCGACTCAGTTCTAGGGGAAAGTGAAAAATCAAAACCCTCACGAGCCAGCGGCTGGCTGGAACACTACACCAAGAACAAGAAACTTAAACAAGGTATCATCGCCACCTATCCCCGTGTTCAAGGTGAACGCGACCCAGATAATCCAGAACATTGGTACTGGGCTTATCGGTGGGAAGAAAAACGGGGGAATGCTAAATCTGATAATGGTTATGTTACCCGTGCCATATCACTACCCAGACATAAAGTACAGGCGGTGAATTTAGCGATCGCCCGTCATTGGTCTGTGAAAAAGATTCTCTCATTTATTAGAGGAAAGATGAATTAACCAACTTGGAATATCAAAAATCAGGTAAGTAGTCGGACAAAAGAAAACGGCACGATCATTAAGTTTTGTAATGAAGAGTCCCAGATGGCTGAAAACACACAGGATTTTGTTTATCTCTCGTGATTGGGGTGAATAACCCAAAGCCGTGTAACCGAAAAACCCTCTTTGGACAAAGTATAGCTTAGAAACGAAGAGAGATTCCCAAAAAAGAGAAGCGTTCAAAGAAAAGATAGAGGCTTGCTTTAAAAATAGAAAAAGAGAATCCAGAGCAGCGGTTTACACCTTTCTGTTTTTTAGGCTTTAACTCTTCTTTTTCTTCTTCTGTTCTGGGGGGTTCGCGGGTTTAATGGCTACGTTGTCAGGTGAGTTCCTGCGCCCTTCCCGCGACCGGGTGCTACGCTAAAACTCAGTCGTTGAAAAGCCTATTTGCTCGCTTGCTCTCCAGCTCCCTTCTCACGGCGGTGGCTGGGTGGCTGGAGCCGTCGTCTAGACATGGGGTCATCCGAGTCATTCGTGCCTCATGCCTACGGATTCCTGCCATTTTCTACGACTCCTAGCAAGAGCGAATGGCTTTCAACTTCCTCGTTACCGCTGCGCCCCTTACCCCGTCAATAATAACCAATCGGGTGTAATTTTCCTTGAAAATAGTTCGCATAATCCGAGAGTCCAAAGTGACCCAAGACTCTCAAGTTATGCCGACACTAACAATACCCAACAACCAAGCTTCTGTAACAGAAGACGAAATTAAACTCAGTGGAATCCTGGACGACTTAATTGTCCCAGTGAGTGAACTGAGTCAGCCAGAATTCAACGGAATTGCCGTCGTCCCTGATCCAGTAACTCCTTACGTTCAATTATCCACAATTGTGGAGCATTTGTTCAACAACAACGGACTATTTACTCTAACTATACAAGTCCCTAGTGTTTTCAGTGCTACAAATGACGGAGTTGAAATCACCCCATTAACCATTGGCAACGAGAACTTTTACAACTTAAACCCGATCAAGTTTTCGGATGCCAACAATATCGAGTTCAAGTCCTTTGAAAATGACGATGGTGCTTTTAATACAACCGTAGCCTTCACGGTAACACAAGACCTAGGAGGGGGAGTAACGAACCCGATAGACTTTGGGCAGATTAATTTTACGACAGACATAGAGTCAGTTCCTGATAATCCAGTTATCCAAAAAATCAACACTTCAGACGGAATACCATCAACATCCTCTCAAGTTCAATATATAGGGGAATTTACGATCGCTTCCACTGACGCTTCCGAATCGTTGTGGTTTGATGTAGTCGGAGTACCTTCAGGCGTTGACATCTACACACTTAACGAAAACGGGGAACCCGAATTCAAATTTGCCCCAGTTCCCACCAATAATTCTGGGGGGATAGAGAAGGGAAGTTTAACCAAGAGTATCAATGCACCAGCAGCGGCGAACTCTCCTCAGACAATCCGCATAGGAATAGTCTACAACGGAATTACATTACCCGATGATCTGGATTTAGCGATTCGTGGGCGCTCGCTAGAAGGAGAAATAATTGATGAGGTTGGGTTAGAGGCAGCTACGGCGAAATCATCGGTACAGCCGTTAAACATTAAGCTATCACCCACACAAGTCGCGATCGAGATTCCCAACGATGCCGCGATTAATGAAAACGATTCACTGACGAACCTATTGACGGAGGTTTCAATCACCGGAGATCACAGTGATTACCCTGACATCGGAACACCCCAAAACCTATCGGACTTAATCAATAATCTAAACACTAAAAATCTACCCTTCACTGTAGAAATTACCCCCAGTAACGGAGCAATAAAAGACCAGAATGGAACGACATTGCCAAACACTAACGGTGTTTACTCAATCGATGAACGTTCACCGTTAAACGATTTAACAGTAGAGATACCCGATAACGGGCAAGTTTCCATCAAAGTAACAGTTCCCGATTTAAGCAACACCAAGACTGGAGGCACAAACCCAGTTGTCTTTGGGGAAGTTTCTGGAGGTGTAGATGTTTTGCCCGTTGCCGATAAACCAACCCTGAACCTAACGGTAAACGATGACTTAACGATTAACCCCGATGACGACAACCCATTGGTGGAGATCGGAGACTATACTATACAACCGCATGACGACGAAACCATCTCGCTATTCGTTGACGCCATCCCACCGAATTCATCTTTAATCATCTTAGACGATGATGGGGAGACGCAAGCAACATTTACGCCGACAGGAAATGGGTTTAGCACCAATCTCAACGCTGACACATTGCAGGGAACACTGGCAGTGCAATTCAACGATTCCCCTCGTGACTTGGAGGACTTTAACTTAAACTTATTTGCGACCGCGACTGAGCCTGGAACCAATCTAACCGCCTTCTCAGACACATTTAATCTCAATATTGATTTACCCGATTTGATTGAGACAGGTGATAATACCGAAACTGGGGATAGCAACGGAACAAAACAGTTACTGACCTATTCCCCAGGCAAAGGTACCTTTACCTTTGAGAACGCCTTGGGTGCAATACTGGGACAAGAGTTATTGGACGACGGTGATGGCGGGTTAAGAGAGGTTGGTTTTGTCATCACCGATAGCAACCCCCAGGACGTGATCACAAACAGTAAGGCTGTGTTCTCAGTCTTACCAGACGGCACAATCATCGGGAATCAAGAGCGGCTAACAGAACTAACCCAAGACACAGGGAACATTCACTTCTTTAAGGTAAACGGTGGCTCAATCGATGACCTAATTGACGGACGGATCTCCAGTGACACAATAGATTTTAACCTTGAAGTCACCGCCACTGATTCAGGCTATGCGCTGAAATGGGCTGATGGGTTAGAGATTGGTATCGGCTTAAATGACAAAGGGCAATCCCCTCTCGCCCTATTCCAAGGGCAACATGAGAGCGAAATTTTAACCAATCCGTCCGATGAAGTAATCAACGTCAGTTTTAACATTAAAAGCTGGGCGGATTATGATAACACAGTGGGATTATTCGCGGTTAACGATGAAACCGGAGCCGTCACCGACCCTTTCACCGGAGAAACTGTACTTCCTGGAGAAAACGGTTACACCGAAATCGTCCTCTCCCACAACCTGCTATTTGAAGGGGAAGCAGGAGAGTCCGGCACAGTCGCGCTCACGCCAGGTACTATCTATATGCCATTCATCGTGGCAGATGGCTCAGTCTCAGACGGCTTGGAAGTCCAAGCCCAAGTCTATTTTCCTGTGATCGCAGCTAACTCAGATAATTTTGACCATGTTCGCCTGCTAGGAGATAACATCTTTGCTTTTGAGGATCTCCATGGTGGCGGTGACATGGACTTTAACGACATTATTATTGAGTTTATTTGACCACCTAAAATGGGGGGGGTACAGTAGAACTCCCTCCCACTATACCTCAAAACACAATGCCACAGCGCAAAGCTTGAACAACAGCAGATACTCGGTTATTCACCGCCAGTTTAGTATAGATACTCCTCAATTGAGTCTTAACCGTCGCCTCACTGATATACAATTTCTGAGCAATTTGACGATTGCAGTATCCCAAAGAAACCAACTTTAAGATCTGTAACTCACAATTACTCAAAGGATTAGCCTTGACTAAGCGCCGTTGCTCAGGAGGGAGAGCCTCTATGGAAACAACATCTCCCTCTATAGGCAAGGCAGTAGGTGGAGCGACAAAGAGCCTCCCAGAGTAAGCTGCCAGAAAAACAAGCCGCAGCTCCTCTGGAGAGACACCATTGAGACAATATCCATCGGACATAGACAAAGCACGACTAACAAAATGCCGACTCTTGTGCCGCCCCAAAAGAATCAAGACGGCTCTTGAAAATCGACGGATAGTCCGAGTCAGACTGAATCCCTGCTCCCCCTTCTTCTCGACATTAATCAAAAAGATATCAACTTTCATACGAGCAAGGTTTTTCGTCGCATCTAGACAAAAAAGGCTAGAGGCATCCACAGGGTAAACCCTAAAAAACTGACTACTCTCAAGACGCCTGATGTACTGGGAAGAGCAACCGATCGCTGCCGCCTTAATCAACATAATCATTGTTTTTAACGACCATTCGATTATTAGGCTCCGGGGATTGAACAGTGGCTGATTGTGTTGATTGAAGAAAGTTGATAAGTTTTTCCAATTGATGATTCTGTTGATTTTTATTGGAGGAGCTGTTTTCTATTCATCATCATCGGACAGATTGGCAGCACGAACACGTAGTTCTTTAGCTTCGTTCAATAATTCCTGCTTCCTTTGAGCCTCGTGTTCTTTGGAGGCTAATTCCTCCGCTCTTTCAGCCGCCTTGATGAGCATTTCATAATCTTTTCTATTTTGCTCCATGGATTTTCGGTTGATAGATGACACCCGACAATAATCTATTTTTTCAAGTGGAATGCCAAGAGAAAGGAACAAAGTGCGGATAGTCCGCAGGTTGACGGGCTTCTCTCCCTGTAAGGCTTTGGTCACGGTAGCTCGGTCTAGACAAGATTCTAAACTGATTTGACGGCGGGATAGTTTGTTTTCAACGGAGATGAAACTTTCTACTTTTTCAAGTCCCACTTGACTTAAAACATAGCCACGCATTTTACTTTTTTATCCTCAAACAATCAACAAAATCAGCAATTGCTAAATATCGACAAAACGTACAGATATTATAGTGTGACCTGTTGAAGGAAAGTAAATCCCCAGGCACCTAGTACAAGAAGGCAGAAGGCAGAAGGCTATAAGGCTCATGGTATAGCAAGTCGCTAGGCGTGTATTTACAACTCCCTTCTCTGAAGCTGAGTCCAGATGGGATGTTCGTACAAACAAAGTGTAACTAGACCAGCGCGAAGCGCTATAGCTGCTTTCAGGGAGCTTGTTAACTGGTCAGTTATTTCTGCCGCGCTGCACTAGGGGGTATTTTCGTCTTGGCGGGTGCTTTTCAGGTAGCAACCATGTTCCATCATTCTCACTCATAATATTATCAGTGAGCTTTGAAGAGCCAGGCTCTCGCCGGGAGCCTCTTCCCCAGCGGGCGCGTCAATTCGTTCTTCTAGTTGAAGTCTTCTTAGGCATCCACCCCGCTTAATCCCTTCCAAGCTGAGTTAATAGTGGCGCGGTTGACACTCCACTCCAGCCTCAAGCAGAAGCATCGTACCTAGTGGCTATCAAATTGTCTTACTGGGGAACTCCCCAGTCAGGATAAATCAAGCAGGGAACTACCAAGGGTCACGTATACCCTTGAATGTGAGGAATGGCGTGAACGCCCCAAATCATAAAACTGCAAGTCCATGAGTCCAATTCCGCTCAACACGCATACACCCAGATATTTATTGAGGAGGAAACAGAACACCCTGTTTCTTTCCCTTAATGACCCCTCAATGACCCCTTAATAAGACCTCAACAAACCCGATTAAAACCTCACCATTACCTCCCCTAAGCCTCAGTCATTTTATCACAAGTTTATTGATTCACAAAATAGCTAGAAAACTTCCCTCATTTCCGCCTCACAAATCCCTCGCGTTTGCCTCGTTTTTGCTTCATTTTTTCCCATAACCAGCATACTTTTTTTTCAGCTAAAATAGAGGATATGCCCCCAAATTGGACTCAACGCGAGCCATGTCGCCTTTCTGCGTTGTACGCATCACCCGCATAGCGGCACGGCGACGGCTCGCCCCTGCGGGGGGCTAATTAAACGGTTGTGTCAAAAAAAGGTTGGTTTTATGGGCGGTGCTAAGACAAAACGGAGCGATGGAGTTCCCAGGAAAATTACACACCCAGTTCGTTTTGCTGCGGATGAATATGAACAGCTAAAAAATAAGGCTTATCAGGCGCGAATTTCTGTGTCTGAATTTATCAGAAGGGCAGCTTTGAGGCGGAAAGTTGTTGAAGCACCACCACCACCACAGCTCAACTGGAAACTCTATGAAGAATTAAATGCCATAGGTGTTAATTTGAATCAGTTGGTTAAGGGGGTAAACGCGGCAGTCAAGTCAGGGAGAAACGTTAACTTGGATGCTAACCAACTAGAAGATTTAGTGACTATTCTGACCAGCCAAATCAAGGAAACCCAGATGCAGCTATTGGAGTGTGGAGCATCCGACGAGGGGGAGGATAAGCGTGATTGCGAAACAAATGAAGAATGAAAGCTTCCGAAGTACCCTAAAATATGTGCTGGGGAAGGAAAAAGCCAAGCTGTTGGATAGTAACATGGGTGGGAAAACACCCACACAGCTAGCGAAAGAGTTTGGAGCGGCTCGAAGGCTAAGACCCAACCTGAAAAGAGCCTGTGGTCACATTGTTTTGTCAGTCCCTCACCGCGATACTAACAACCCCAAAGGGGAGTATCATGAACATCTGACGGATGATCAATATATTGATATCGCTCACCGTTGGCTCAAAGAAATGAAGTTCCTGGGGGATGGATTGCACAGTAGCCAATACGCGATCGCACGCCACCACGATACTGACCACGAACACATACACATCATTGCTTCCAGGATTCGGATGGACGGTACGGTTGTGCCTGATTCATGGGATTATCGCCGTTCAGAAGTGGTAGTAAGGCAGCTAGAGAAAGAGTTTGGATTAGAGCCGACGCCATGCAGCAGCGAACGGGTAGCTGAGAAAGTTAAGGAAAAAGGGATTGAGACAAAGGAGAGTGATCGCCGCGCCCCTACACAACGCCAAACGCATCATGAAAGTGGCAAACCCACAGTAAAACAGCGCCTCGCAGATATTATAGATAAAACATCTGCTGACCACCCCAGCATGACCCAACTAATCGGACGGCTTCAACGCCAGGGAGTAAAAGTCCACCCCACCTTTAGCACCAAGGGACTGTTCCGAGAAGCGATCGCCTTCGAGTTAGATGGGGTGAAAGTCGCTGGAAACAAGCTAGGGTCAGCATACAGTTTTCCCGGTCTACAGAAAAAACGCGGGGTGAGTTACGAGTGCGATCGCGATATGAAAGCCATCAAGAAAGCGGCAATGGGTGAGCGGGTAACGCCACAACAAAGGAAAAAACTCCAAAAATCTCAACATGAGCTAGATTGAGGATTTTCTCTGTTTCCGTTTGACTTGTTTACGCGGTTTCTTCCTGTTGTGGTTCCATCCCGGCAGATAGGTTTGTCGAAACCGCGATCGCGCCATCTTCTTCGCCTGTGCGATCGTCCACAGCTTAACTGGGGGTAAGGGTTTACGAATGGATAACCTGGGCTTACCTCCCGTGATTTCGGATAACACTTGCTCAATAACCGCCGCACATTCGTAAGGATACTTGACTACCTGAATTTCAGCAAACCGCACCACAATCCAGTTCCCTTTCAAGAAAAACTCGTTGCGCCGCTGATCCTTCCCTTGATCTAAGCAATGGTGCGGCTGTAAGGAGCGCCCATCGTAAGGTTCGTCCACTTCGATATCAATCGCGATTCCGCATCCGTAGATAATTTGAAGATCAGCACTGTAGACGTATTGAGAGTCAGGAATCGGGAACTCTCCCCCAAACGTCACTGGGAAAAATTTTCGCAATGTGTCATAAAACCTCTGTTCACTCACCCCACGTTGAGCGGAGCTTACACCAACTGGACGCATCACTTTTCCTGCCAACAATTGTTTTAGTCGCCTCATCCGCTCACCTCCATCGACTTTCGGTTGCTGTGGCGGCGGCTGTTGTGGTGATTGACGCGGTTGCTGTGGCGGTTGAGGTTCTCCCCAAAGCCGACTCCAAACATTCTTAATCCACACTAAAATCCGAGCCAACAGACTAGGCTCTGAAGACGGTTGATGTGAGCATGGCGGCTGAGACTTAACGAGATATCTATTCTTTAACACCTCCTTCTTTAACGCCTCCTCTCGTTTCGAGGAGGAGATGATAAACTCCCGAATTAAGGGAGGGTAAAGAACAACTGGATAATACGTTGGCTTTATCACTGCTTTTCCTTAAACTCACGCTGATCCGGTGGCACAACCCAGAGAACACAAAACCCAGAAGTAGCAACGCGATCGCCAACAGTTAACTCAACTCCCAAGTTCTGAACCTCTTTAGTACAGCGGCGATTTTTCAAATAGTCAGAATTCCACTCAACCAAATTACTAGCTAGCTGCCCATCCTTACTATGAGCCCATTTCAAAATCTGGCTATCTTGAGCGCTCAATTCTCCTGTACCCACATTAGTTGCCCCCAGTAACCGACTCCCAACACCTCCTCCAATCAGAGCCGCTACCGCAGAAGCGGCAACAACCATTAAAATAGGTGCTGACCTTAATGGGGTGGTCTCCGTCGTTGGTGTTGGTTTTGGGGAAGAGTCGATCAACGATTGAGCCGCAGAAGCGATCGCCTCCTTTTGCCGCTCAACCACCACCGATTCCGTCAGCTCAACCGTTCGCCAAAACTCAGATGCCCAGGTTTTCAGTAATTTTTCTAGAGACTTAGGCGCATCCTCTAGCATCACCTCCAGCCTGCCTGTTGCCACCAGCAGAAGGAAAACCGGATCAGTGGGGTCTATACCTGTGGAAAGAACAAGGTGTAAAATCCTGGCACGGTAGGCGTCATCTTTGTCTTCTAATAACCGTTCCAAAAAACCATCTTCCTTGAGGACTTTCTCTTCAATTTCAGGCACTTTGCACCTCTACATTTCGACTTCGCTCAACGTTTACCCGTTCTTTTTGGATCAATTCAGTAGACGAGATCGCTTTGTATGCTTTCTTCAGATAGATCGCAATCCGTTGTTTGGACATCATTTTGAGTTTTGACGACGCCATCGCGAACGTGCATTGATTTTTCTTGAGATAATCACGTTCAAGTGGAGGAAGTTTAGGCAGATCAATTACAGGAACTCGATACTTATGAACGATCCGCTCCAGCCTTTCAAAATCGCCTGTCTCCCACTTAGCACCTGATGCACCAAAATTTCGCACCAGTACATGAGGTAAACGGTTTTCAAAATGCTTCAGGGATTCCAGGAATAAGTCAATGGAATCCTCTTCACCCGTGCAAATGAACCACTTGTAAATCTGCACACCACACTCTTGAGAGAGAGTCAATAACTCATTGCGTTCAAGCCAATCCGTAACCACAGGAAAAATCTGAGCTGGCAAATTCACTAAAACCATCTGCTCCATTGCCGTCTCGAAGATAATATCAGCCTTAGCATCATTATCTTCCCGCTCACTAAAAAAGGTTTGTTCTTGCTCCATTGTTTTGGGGGCATAAACTCGACCAACATCAGGATTAGTTCGGTCAGTATCAATCAGGGCAAAACTCATGCCCTCAGATTGACAAAACTCCGCCAAGGTTCGGGCAAACATGGACTTACCAATTCCACCTTTCTCCCCATCAATCAAGTGAATATTCGGCATACTTTTACTCCCTAATCAATTAAAAAAATTCCTCAAACTCTCCCGGATCACTATCAGATTTCCAACCCGCTTCTCTTAGTGACGGCTTGTCTAGTTTTAGCCCAGTTTGAGAAAGACGACGCTCTCTACATCTAGATTGAGGAGCTTCAACACCAAACTGCAAGCGCAAATAGTCGGCGTGTTTTTCCAAAGCATAAATAGCTTCAAGAGCCAAACGCTCTCCCTCTGGCTTATCCACATAAGCCAAAGGCATCCAGAACGCACGCAACGCTTGTAATATCTTCTCTCGCAATGGAATGATAGCAATATCCTCTCGGAGATAGGTCAACAATCGCGCATCATAAGAATGTGCGACTGGCTGACAACGCCAGAAAAAATCAACTCGCTTCATGAATCAAATTCGCTTTCACTGGAGGTATATTCGCCAACTTCAAAGACTTACGAAAATAAACAAACAAGGAATAAACATCAACCAATCGATTCCCCAATTCTTGGCTTAATTCATCAGGGACTACCACATCACCGTGCCACTGAATTGGCGTCCAATGAAAATGGGTTTTAAATTCAGGAATTAGATAATCAACCGTTCCACCGCAAAGTACAACTTCATCCAAGTCACGCGGTAAATGTTCTCGCATCCAGTTGCTGAGTTTGAGAAAATATTCCTTTCGGGCGAATGTAATAGCTTCTTTAATTTGCTCCAATTCCGATTCTCGTAATTCCTCACTTGTAGAACGAATCAATCGTAACAAAGGCTTGGTCTCAATCTTTTCTCCAGCCTGGAAAATTGCCGGAGTTAGCATCTTAGGAGTTTGACCGCTAGTTTTTTCCATTACCGCACTGATCATTTGAATAAATCCAAACTCACTCGTCTTAAATGTTCCAATCTCTCCCCGATTGGAAATTAGAATTGACGCATTGCGATATCCGACCATAATCACTGCCAAAACCTTATTCAACAAGGTTTCTTTTTGATTTCTAAAGATCATCATATAAGTGGCACCTCCTTCTGGCTTGCAGTTGAAGTGGGTTAACTTAACCTGCAACTCTCCTGAAGGTGTTTCATAACGCTCAAGAGCTTCTCGCAACTGAAACTCCACATTGGCAGCATCCGCATATTCCCCCGGTGGGAGGACACAGGCGATAGCGACATTGAATTTTTTGCCCAGCTTGAAACATTGAGCAGCAACCCAAACAGCGGCTAATGCCTTGGGAATTGCCCTTTCATGCTTTAATTCGGACAAACCCGGTGTTGCCGCAAATTTTTGCTGGGCTAAATATCCAACTGCGTAATACCGATCGCCTCTGCCCACCCAAGCACGGTTTCTTGGCGCAGCTTGACCGAGTTTCTGAGCTTCATAAGCATCCAAAAACTGCCTATCAACCTCAGTGACTTCTGGTTCCATACACAGTGTCAACGGATTCCACTCAACAGGACTGACCAAGGCTTTTGTGGCTGAGCCGCCAAAGTCTATGGCGATGGTCAAATCGGGTAGTGATTTTTTTGCCATTCTTACACATAAGAATTACAGCACAATCAATCATGCCTTCTCAAACCACTCCAAATATCATCCAAGTAGATAAACTACCCTCACTCTCCCTCACACCCTCCTCAAATAACCGAACGGGTGATAAGAAAGGAGGGTATCAGAGATATAAATCAGGATGTTCAGCACTTTTCATGACTTTGAGCAATGAACATACTCTCTCCTAAATCATTAATAGAGGAAATCCCTTTTAACTTGCTCATCACCGCAGGAATCGGTGGATTGACCGTAGACGCGATGGTCAACTCATCTATACATCAAATCGCCATACTTGGGGCGACTGGCTTAATCGTAGCCATTCCCTCTGTACTACCTAAACGTAAAAAATGGACGGTTGCCCCAATCGCCTACTTATTCACGTCAGGAGTGTTATTTTTCGACACGCTTTCAACACCAGCCAGCGCTCAATTTATGGTAAAGGCTGAAGACTGGATGAAGTCAAACTTTAGCCAAGCCGCCGACATAATCCCACTAATCTTCAATGTTTTAAGAGCCGTTTTTGTTATTTACATTGGCTATTCTTTATTCCAGGTAATTAATGCGGGAAGGCAAGACGAAGATTGGAAGTCGATGGCGCGTCAACCCTTGATGGTACTGGTTTCCGTGACCATCGCTGATGTTCTGACTGGGATGATTATTGGTGGATAATAAACCCCGGAAGGTAAATCAATCCCTTGACCAACAGCCCAAACTTTTCGGCTTACCTTCAGAACAAATCATTCCCTGGGCAGTTATTGCCGGAGTTTCTTATTACCTGTTCAAGGTCTTACTCCAATTATCTTGGATTTGGACAGTAGTCGCTGCGGGGTGGGGAATTAGTACATGGTGGATATTAACCGGGAGTAAAGCTTGGCGATTTCTGTCTAAATTTCAAAAAACCCCCAACTGGATTAGGGTTGTAGTTCGTTATCGCGGCATAAAAACTGTCAACATTGAGCGAAGTCGAGATGAGCAACGCCAACACAAAACGGAAAACCGTTGACAACGGAACCAAAAGACAAAAGCTAACGCCTGTTGAAGGTGAATTTCAGTTACTTTCCCTATTAAAAATCAACTTACAGGGTAAAGAAGTAGGAGCGATTATCCTGAAAAAAGGAGAAGCTAATTATACAATCCAGTTTGCCTTTACAACAAAGGGAGTCCACACAACTTTAAGGCAAGAGGCAATTGACCCCATATTTGATGCTATTGAAGCTGGATTGAAAGATCTACCTGATGGTGAATCCCTAACCATTCAACTTGGTTCTTTCACAGATGATAGTTCCCGGCAGCACGACTTAGACCAGCTCATCAGTAAAGTTAACTCATCCGAATTAAAGTTTCTCCTAATGGGGGAAAAAGCCCGAATTCAGGAACTTACCCGCACCGGAGTGCGAAAACCCAAGCGGCTGCTGTTGTGGGCAACTTATACCGTTGAGCAGGGAGGGGAAGGAACCAAGGATGCCATTGAAAAAGCCATAGCCAAACTGGAGCGGTACTGGAAAACCTTTACTGGGGAGATTGACCAAATCCAATTTACCCAAATTGAGCAACTGCTGAATTCAGCCTTCACCGATGGATACCAGAATTGGGAACAGTTAATCTCCAACAAGATGGGACTAGACATTCGCCCTCTCAAAGTAGAGGAAATCTGGGAGGTTTTATGGCGGCGATTCAATCGCACCCAGCCACGAAACCTACCATCCTACGCCATCTTAGATGAGAACGGACTCAGCGAACAAATTAATTCAGACATTCACCCGCTGTCATTACTCATGGAATC
>CAKZMA010000170.1 GCA_937127375.1 uncultured Coleofasciculus sp.
CCCTGTTTCCAAACCCCTGGTGGTTCCCAAACCCCTACCTCGCGGTGAGGATGTCAAGAATAGGGTTAAACTAGGAAAACTGGCAGCAAATAGACTCTGCTAGCCGTTCATCCTACTCACACCCAACCTTTGTCCACGACGCGCGATCGCATTATGCCCACATTCTTATTAGAAGTCGGTACAGAAGAATTACCCGCAAATTTCGTCGAGAGTGCGATTAAACAATGGCAGTCGCGCCTGTCACAAAGCCTTGATGAACACCTGCTGACTCCTGAAAGTATCCAGGTGTATGGCACACCTCGCCGTCTAGCGGTACTGATTCAAGGATTACCCCGTCAACAACCCGATCGCGAAGAGGAAGTCAAGGGTCCACCTGTCAAAGCTGCGTTTAAAGACGGGAAACCCACCAAAGCCGCCGAAGGGTTTGCCCGGAAACAGGGCGTTACCCTCGATGATCTCGAAATCCGAGAGACAAAGAAAGGGGAATTTGTCTTTGTTGTCAAGAAAATAATCGGTCGTTCGGCGATTGAAATTCTCCCCGAAGTCATCCCCCAGTGGATTTTTGGCTTAGAAGGGAAGCGGTTTATGTGTTGGGGAGATGGAGACTTGAAGTTTTCTCGCCCAATTCGCTGGTTGGTGGCGCTGCTGGATGATACAGTGTTGCCGATTGAATTAGTCAATGGTTCCGAAACGATAAACAGCGATCGCACATCTCGTGGACACCGTATCTTACACCCCGAATCCGTAACCCTTGCCAAAGCTGAGGACTATGTAAAATCCTTAGAATCAGCCTTTGTGATTGTAGAACGCGATCGCCGCAAGCAGATTATCCAAGACCAAGTTCAGTCAGCCGCACAAAAACTCAAGGGTCATACCCTACTCTATGAGGAATTATGGGATGAAGTCACGGATTTAGTCGAATATCCCACCGCCATTGTCGGCAAATTTGATGCAGAATACTTAATCTTACCGCCAGAGGTGGTGAAAACCGTGATGGTAACCCATCAGCGCTATTTCCCCGTATTCAAGGATGAAACAGCGACTGAATTACTGCCTCATTTTATTACCTTGTCCAATGGTGATCCGGCAAAATCTGAGATTATCGCTGCCGGAAATGAACGAGTGATTCGCGCCCGTTTAGCGGATGGTGAGTATTTCTATAAAACTGACTTAGCCTCACCTCTAGAAAGTTCTTTACCCAAATTAGAAACCGTCACCTTCCAAGATGAATTAGGGTCCATGCGTCAGAAGGTGGGGCGCATCGAAAAAACAGCCTCACGGATTGCGGAGCAATTGGCGGTATCACAGACCCAATGGGATGATATTATTCGCGCCGCCGCCCTTTGTAAAGCGGATCTCGTCACCCAAATGGTCTACGAGTTTCCTGAATTACAGGGCGTAATCGGACAAAAGTATGCTTTAGCCAGTGGTGAATCTGAGGCGGTAGCTACGGCGATTTTTGAGCATTATTTACCCAGAGGTGCTGGGGATAAGTTACCAGAAACCTTAACAGGTCAAGTGGTGGGATTAGCCGATCGCTTGGATACATTGGTGAGTATCTTTGGCTTAGGCATGATTCCCACCGGTTCCTCTGACCCCTTTGCCTTGCGCCGTGCGGCAAATGCGGTAGTTAATAGTACCTGGTCAGGGAATTTAGGGATTAATCTAGATCAGCTAGTGCAGGATGTTTCTGCTGATTTTGTCGCCACTTATTCCGAGAAATCATCACCCGTTGAAGCCTTGCAGGAGTTTTTCATTCAACGGATTCGCACCTTGTTGCAAGACGAACAGATGATTGATTATGACTTGGTGAATGCGGTGCTAGGAGAAAACGATCGCGAGTATACCCAACGGGCATTAAAAGACGTGTTAGATGTTCGCGATCGCGCTTTGTTCCTGCAAGGGATTCGGAATAATGGCAAGCTAGATGAAATCTATGAAACGGTGAATCGTTCGACGCGATTATCGATGCAAGGAGACTTAGATTTTCAACAGTTAGATCCCAAAGCGGTTGTGCGTCCCGATCTGTTTGAAAAATCAAGTGAACCTGCCTTTTATGAAGCATTAGTTGCGCTAGTTCCCCGTACTCAAGCGGCACAACAAGAGCGCAATTATCAGCAAATTGTTGATGCATTGGCAGAGGTGACGCCAATTGTAAGTACGTTCTTTGATGATAAGGAAGCTGGGGTCATGGTGATGGACGAAAATCCAGAGATTCGGCGCAATCGGCTGAACCTATTGGGGTTACTGCGAAACCACGCACGGGTATTGGCAGATTTTGGCGCGATCGTGAAAAATTAAAGTACAAATGTTCTAAAACACTCCTGATCAAGCCTCCATTCCTTGCACCACTAAGCTGTTCGGCATTTAAACCTTAATATCAATCATGGCGCAATCCTTGCCGTAGTGCGTTTAGCGAAGCCATGCCGCAGGCTTT
>CAKZMA010000171.1 GCA_937127375.1 uncultured Coleofasciculus sp.
CGCAGTTTCCAGAGGAACATATTTTAGTCGTGAATACGGCGCATCCCTTGATTCAAAATTTGGTGGAGATTAGTCAAGGAAGCATTGTCCAGGGTGCGGGTTCATCGCCGAGTGGGGAATTGGCAAGTCAAATTTGCCAACACGTCTATGATTTGGCATTAATGGCGCAACGGGGCTTTGACGCCAACGGCATGAAGGCGTTTGTCGAACGGTCGAATCAGGTGTTGACGCGATTAACAGGTCGTTAAGTGCAAGTTCTCCCGCTGTGCGGGAGAACTTCAAGGTTAGATTCAGCTAGTCTCTTTATCAACCTATATTCGTAGAGCTTAAAAAGCCAAGAATCATGAAGAGGCTCCCCCAAAATCTTTATGTAAATTTCATATTGGACTTCAAAGCCTCAGACCAATATCTGTTAAAATGAGGAGAGCTAATGAGAATAAAACTGCATACAAAATAAATTAGGTACTATTCAAAACCGATATCAATGGTAGATCATCAGCAAAACCCTCTAGATCTTTCAAGTTCTGAGAAAATCAAGACGGTTCTTCAGAAAACCCTTGCCACTATAGAACCGTTTGAACAATGTGCTTTACTCGATTATCCTGACTATCTTAATATCGGAGATCATCTAATTTGGCTGGGAACTGTATTTTATCTCAAGGAAATCCACAAAACCCAGATTAAATATACAGCGACCGTGAAAAACTTTTCTGAAAGCGAAATGCGTCAGAAAATTGGTAATTCTCCTATTCTCTTTCAGGGGGGAGGAAATTTAGGCGATTTGTGGCCCGAATTGCAAGAATTTCGGGAGCGCGTAATTGCTAAACATCATAGTCAACCGATTATTATTTTACCCCAAACTATTTATTTTGAAGATCAGAACAAACTGAACCAAGCCGCCGAAATTTTTAATGCTCATCCAAATTTGACTATTTTTGCCCGAGAGAACTACAGTTATGAAACTGCCTGCCACTATTTTTCTAACTGTAAGGTGCTAAAAGCTCCTGATATGGCATTTAATCTTGTCAATATGCCAGGATTATCATTTTCGGTCAGTCAGGATAATTCTATTTTGTATCATTGTCGGAGGGATTGTCGGAATTTTGCCCAAGAGTTAACGGAGCTAAACAACCTAGTCGTAGAAGACTGGGTATCCTATCAATGGCTGCAGAGGGATAGTCTCAAAAACCCAGAAGCCTGGTATTGGAAAATTCCCGGTTTAGTTCGATTGATTCGGGAAGGCTGGCAACGAGGTTTAACCAGTCCTGGGGAATGGATATCCCGTCAACGTTGGCATACGAATCATCCTTACATCGATAAATTATCCTCTATTGACGAGCCATCCTTATTTTACAAGTCTTGGGATTTAATGCATAGCGGCATCTATCAATTAAAGCAATATCCTTGGCTGATTACGAACCGAATGCATGGACATATTCTTTCTATTCTTCTAGGAATCCCTCATCTGTTTTTACCGGGAACTTATCACAAAAATAAGTCCTTTTATACAACCTGGACTTATCAACTACCCTTTTGCCAATTTTTTGAGGATAATTCTCAAGCTAAAGCCTATATTTATCAGAGATTAAATAAACAAAATTAAAATAACATGAATCCAATAATATCTGTTATTTTACCCGTTTATAATGGCGAAAAGACGATTAAAGAAACAGTACGCTCTGTTCTCAGTCAAACATTTTCAGAGTTTGAGTTAATTATAATTAACGACGGTTCTGCCGATTCTACAGTAGACATTGTTTCCAGTATTGAGGATGAGCGAATCAAGGTATTTTCATATCCAAATGCCGGACAGCCAGCTAGTCGTAATCGGGGGATTGCTCAAGCGCAGGGTGACTATATTGCCTTCATTGATGCCGATGACCTTTGGACAGCCGATAAGTTAGAGGCGCAGTACAAAGCCTTGCAAGACAATCCCCAAGCTGCCCTAGCTTACAGTTGGACAGATTGGATTGATGAATCAGGAGAGTTGTTAAAACGGGGTAGCTACATTACAGAGAGTGGAGATGTATTGAGTAAGCTACTCTTGAATGATTTTGTGGCGAATGGCTCTAATCCATTGATTCGACGGCAGGCTTTACTCGAAGTCGGTGGATTTGATGAATCCCTCAGCAATGCCCATGACTGGGATATGTGGCTGCGATTAGCGGTTAGGTATCCCTTTGTCGCCGTGGCATCACCCCAGGTGTTATATCGTAAATCGACGAGTTCCATGTCGGCTAATATTTGGGGGATGGAACGCTCCAGTATCCAAGTGATTGAAAAGGCATTGAATCAAGCCCCGGCTTCCCTGCAAAATCTCAAACCAGGGATTCTGGGAAATCGCTACAAATACTTGACGTATAGAGCCCTTGAATGGCCCCTAGAACGCAAAAAAGGTTTTGCCGCACTTAAGTTTCTCACCACAGCTATTCGATATGACCCATCCTTACTGCTGCGATTTAAACTCATCGTGATCGTTTTAACTAAGATTGGCATGGCTATTCTCATACCGTCTCACCTAAGTCGGGGCGCAAAAATGAAAATTGGCGGTTAAGTCCGGTCAATTAAACAGGGGTTCCCGTTCGGGATAAATTATCCAGTACCATTCGACATCCACGTCAATCAACTTTATAGTTGAATGGATTAAGAGAAAATCGGTAACGTTAAATTTTATCCAGATAAAAACTTAATTATGGCTAACTTTGTGGCAATTGTAGATCCCAATAGTGAACGGCGATCGCACTATATCAAAACCATTCAACCCCTATTGCCACCTGTCGCCGGATTGATCAGCAATTCCTGTGCAGTAGAGAACTTTGAAGCCATCTGGGCAGCTAATCCGAAGGCTCCCATCAGTTGCGTCGCAGATACCGAGGGAACAGCCGTGGTGTGGGGAGAAGCAATAGCTACCCATCAATCAGAACCCCTGAGTGCGCCCCATCTGCTCAAGCTATGGAAAGACTCACAGACTCGCAGTTTTCCTACCTTTGACGGCTTTTATGCCGCGATCGCATATCATCCTAATTGGGGACTCTCGGTTGCCGCCGATTTGCTCGGTTTGTTCCCGGTGTACTACTACACCCATGGAGACATCGCCCTGATTGGTTCGAGTCCAGAACTGTTTCGCTATCATCCCCTGTTTACTGCCCAATTTAATCCTCGGGGCTTAGTCGGGATTCTGCTCACCAATGGCACGTTTGAGGGTCAAACCCTGTGGCAGGATGTTTATCGACTCGCTGCTGGATATAGCCTCCAGTGGCAACCCCATCAGAAAGCCCAAGAGATTCAACAATATCAAATTCCCCAGCCTAACTCCCATAAAAATTATCAGACGCTTTCGTTTGATCAGCAACTCGATGTCTTAGAGCAAGCCATTGACCAAGCCCTCACTCGCCAAGCCCCCGCCACAGCACGCCATGCTCTACTCCTCTCCGGAGGACTCGATTCCCGCACCTTGGCTGGATTGCTACACCGTCGAGGCGTTGAGACAGTGGCTTTGTCCCTCGGTGTCAACGCAGATATCGATATGCAATGTGCCAAGGCTGTTGCTCGTACCCTGGGGATGGAACATCATCACCTCACCATTCCCAGTGATAAGTATCCAGAGTACGCCAACTTACTGGTCAAGTGGGAGCATTTGGTGAATGGGTTTAACTGGGTAATGGATTGGGGGATTTACTCCTATTTGCAGAATCTCGCGCCGCGAATCGTTGGGGGTCATTCCCTCGGACCGATTTTAGGCATAAAAGTGGCGTACTCGCTGCCGAATCAACCTTTATCATTTGATACATTTTTTGGCGGAGGGGTGAATCGGTGGGGATTCTCGCCGCCATTTCTCGAACAACTCTTACGCAAAGAGGTATTTGGGGATCTCGTCAACGAAACCATTGCTCGCATCCGCACCACCTATGAAAGCTATGCCGAGGATGAGTTTCGACGCGCCTGGTGGTTTGATCTGTACCATCGGCAACGGTTTCACATCGGCTGTTCCGGGTGGCAACTTAGCTTTGGGGCGTGGCCCGTTTTACCGTTTTTGGATTGGCAGGTTCTGGAAACCACTGGCACCTTACCCGTTCAAACCATCGGTAAGCGGCGGGGTGAAAATGAATTACTGCGGACTCGATTTCCCCAACTGGCTCAGTTACCCTTGGATCAGAAGAATTTTAATGTGGAACCATTGCAACCGAGTCCCTGGCGTCAGCAGCTAGCCCCCTGGTTTGGATTGCAGCGCAAGTGGCGCAGATGGTTACACAAACAGGGGATTGAGCGGCGCTATTATTATCGCATCTATAACATTAACGATGCCGGATGGCGACAGGTGCGTCGTCAGGCAGAACCCTACCGGGAGCAAGTGGGGCATCTGTTCCATCTAGATGTTCTCAATCAGGTGTTGCCCCCACCAGAGGAATCGATACAGTTTAAAGCGGATTCGATTATGGAAGCCTCTGGTCTCAAGCTATTACTAGGATTTTTGTTGTGGTCTAAGGATCATCTGTAACTGAGATGGCTCAAATTCATCTGTGGCCCGAAGAAACGATGACCGTTGATGGTTCGACAACGGTGAGTGTGACGCTTGAACAGCCGGAGGGGGAGCGAACTCGGTTATGGTATCGTCTCCCGGTGGAGTATGGTTCCTCTATTACCCCGAGTTGTGATCCCTTTGTCGTAGCAACCTTGATGCTGGCGATGCGCCAGTCAGCGGATGTGGTGGTTCATGGTCAGGTGTCACCGTCTCTACTCCGTAATTTGATGGAGTTTCAGGCGGCGTGGGTATGCTGGCGTCCCCACCGTTACCATTTGATTGAATTGACGGCTGAGGTGGAGCAAGAGTTAACGCCGACTGAGGATGCCACCCGTACCCTGGTTGCTTTTTCTGGGGGTGTGGATAGTTGTTTTACTCTATTCCGGCATCGGACGGGACGTTGTGGTCGGCCACAGCGAAATATTCAAGGGGGGTTAATGGTAGTGAACTGGTATGAGCATAACCAAAAACCCCAGGCACAACTTGACCGTGCGGCTCAAAAGTCCCAGCAAATGTTGGAGAGTTTGGGGGTGCCATTGATTCCCATGGCAACCAATTTCCGGGATTTTCCCCAGGATTGGGAAGAAACCCATGGAACAGCGATTGCCTCGTGTTTGATGCTGTTGCAAGGCGGATATGGCGGGGGGTTAATTGCTAGTACCGAACCCTATCAAGCGCTGATTCCTTGGGGGTCTAATCCGGTGACCGATCATTTATTATCGAGTCATTCGTTCCAACTGATTCATGATGGTGCTGCCTTTACCCGGATTCAAAAAGTTGCCCAAATCGGGGATTGGTCTGAGGCATTACGAGGGTTACAGGTGTGCTGGCAAGGTCAAGATAAAGACCGCAACTGTGGGCGTTGTGAGAAATGTGTGAGAACTATCTTGAATTTTCGGGTGGTTGGTTTGAGTTTACCGGAGTGCTTTGAGCAAGATGTTACCGATAGGGCGATTTTAAGCTTGAGGGGATTGAATCCGCTTCAGATTGCCGAGTTAGAACAAATTTTGCGAACGGCTCAAGGGAAATCGATTTCCGCATCATGGGTGGATGCCTTGAGTCAATGTATCCAGACGAATAAACGGCTCAGACGATTGAATCAGGTAAAGGATGCCGTTAAAGGCGCTCTGTCTAACTCCATGAAAACGCATCGAGGAAAACGGTAATCAAAACGTTCAAACAAAACGCTTTAGTTAACCCGATGAATGGTACAATCTACCCCAAAGAATCATAACTATGGGTGTATGAAATTAGAATCCATCATCAAACTGCTTTCGGAGCAAGAGTTTGTTGAGATTCTCAGGCGAATTAAA
>CAKZMA010000172.1 GCA_937127375.1 uncultured Coleofasciculus sp.
TCCCTCATCTCCCTCATCTCCCTCATCTCCCCCATCTCCCCCAGCTTCCCCAGCTCCCTCATCTCCCCCAGCTCCCTCATCTCCCTCATCTCCCCTCCTCTGCCACACTACTCTAGGCTGTGGGACGCACTTTGATCACCGTTTGAGGCAAGACTCCCACCAACAGAGAAAAAGCCTCATTAGGTAATTTAGCAATTGTTTCGGCGTCAAAGAAGCCCTCAAACTGCTCTAGCATCTTTTGGGCGCGTTGTAGGGGAACTGGGTTATCAGTAATTTGCATCGTTAATCTCACCCACTGTCGTCGAATCAGATACGCCCGCTTTCGCTCGTCTGATGATTCTGGAGAGAGTAAAGAAATGTTCCCCACAGCTAGCACCCGTTGACAATCCAAATCGAATAATCCTCCCACCCCTGAACCGGGTCCAGCAAATTCAGCATGATAGCGCTTGAAGAGAATTAAGCCATTCCGACGCCGAGGATTAACGATCAGCAATTGTTGATCGTGAAGCTGCTGCAGAATTTTTCCTTCAGGTGAGTCGTGGGAATTTGGGCTTTGTTTATTCATGCCACTATAGCCTTGAGCGTTGGCGAAACTATTGGGGGGGGCCAGCACCTCCTCTTCTTCGTAAAGAGCTGTTTGGCAACGCTGGTTATTTTCGCTCTCCATTTCAACTCGTACACTTAATTTCAAGGGAGCAGGGATGCACCCAGGTTGAACGCACAACTAATCAATTCCTTTGGTTATCAGTCTTTGATAATAACCAAGAAGAGAAGTTTTGTTGATCATCTATGTTGAATTACCCTATCAAACAAACTCAGATCGGTGTCATTTGTTGCTTCTCGACAAATTTATAACTCTATTTTATGGCATACGGTTACAGGTATAGGTCAGGTCAATCCCTTACAGATGACTGAATTGGGGCAATATACGCCTATTTGTTAAGAAAATTTATGAAGATTCTGTGAAGAAGCGGGAACGTTGTTTAAAGAAATGGTAAAGCTGGAGCGAGAAACTCGATTCCCAAAGGCGGCAAAGTGGAGATTATTTCCCAAACTGTGTCACTTACCGCCGTGAGGAAAAAATTCGTCTTATGGTTATCCAGGTGTTCCCGTATTTAAACGCTTGCGTAATAACAAACGTTGAGGATGGCGTCGCCAGAGACTGTAACTCGGCTCTAGATGATGCAGTTGATAGCCCATTTTCAGGTAAAGTTGCCGCGCTTGATCGTTACTATCTAGGACATGCAGGTAAAGATTGGGAAAGCCCCATGCCAAGGATTGACGCTCGCAAGCTAGCAGTAATTGTCCAGCCACACCCCGTCGCCGACAACACCTTCTGACCGCTAAATTAGAAATGTAAGGATAGTGGTGACCTTGAGGTTGCCAGGATGGGGGAGAACGGAGGGCAATTTCGACAGTGCCGACGAGTTGCCCGTCAGCACTATCGCCAGAAGCATCAGGGTTGAGGGCGACAAAACAGGCATAATGGGGAGAATTGCCACGCAGTCGATTCCGCAGATCTTCATAAATTCCTAATCGCCAAATTGGATAAACCAAACGCCAGAGTCCCTGTTGCGAGTGAAAGCTATCCGCTAGAATTTCCGAGAGCGCCATTAGATCTTGGTCTTTTGCCCTTCGGATCGTTAAGCGGGAAGCATCCACAGCCAGCGTTTGCTGAGCTTCAGAAGCAACTTTGTGGGACGTCACAAAAGAAAAGCAGGGGTTCACCATCGCAAAAATATAAAGAGCGCCATCACCACTCCCTTGGGATCAACACTTAACCAGAAATCATCGTCTTTCGTTTCTAGAACGATCGTCTTTCGTTTCTAGAACGATAGTATTGTACAAGTAGAGCATTGACGAATCAGTTCTTCCAACAGCGCTTTCCCAGGGGCATGACACCATCATAAAGCCGATCAAGGCGCAGCGCTTTGCGTCCTCAAGGTATGCTCGATCCCCTAAATTTTCATAATTCGCCCAAAATAGAGGAGTTAGGCGCGATCGCATAACTCTTATGGTAAACCCAAAACCAAGACGCTCAGAACAAAGATGATTAGTCGGCAACTTGAGGCAGAATACAACCATACTAGAAAACAAAAATTAAAATCAATTGGGGTGTACCACTAACTACCGTCGCAATAGCCAAATTGCCGCAGGACAAGTAACATGCTTTCTTTAGCCCGTCGTGATAATCGAACTACACTTCTCTGGAGTCAGAGAGTTCTCATCGAGCCAGTTATTGCCAGCCGTAAAAATCTCTAACGTGCGTGCAAACTGTTTTTATTCGCAAAAGCTCTGGCAGCAGGAGAGCGGTGCATGAGATCTCAATCCACACGAAAGCCTAAACTTCTGGTTGTTGATGACGAACCCGACAACCTGGACTTGCTATATCGAACATTCCATCGTGACTATAAAGTCTTGCGGGCAGACAATGGTCCTGCCGCACTAGAAATTTTGGAAGCTGAAGGAGATGTGGCTGTGATTATCTCCGACCAGCGTATGCCACTAATGAGTGGTACGGAGTTTCTCAGTATCACCGCCGCTCAATACCCTGATATTATCCGGATTATCTTGACGGGGTACACCGATGTTGAAGACCTGGTTGAAGCCATCAATGCGGGTAAAGTCTTTAAATACGTCACCAAGCCCTGGAATGCCGAGGAACTGAAGTCAGTCGTGCGGCAAGCCATGGACACTCATAATGTCCTTAAGTCCCGCACCAGTGAACTCTGTCGGGCGTTGCGTCGGGAAACCCTGCTGAATACCGTAACCAATACCATTCGCAATGCTCAGTATGACAAAAGTGGTAGTTCCCCGCTTAAAGACGTTCTCCAGCGGATTGTTGAGACGGTGGGTCACTTGCTAGAAGTCGATGTATGCATTCTTCGTCCCTTCCAGCAAGAGCAGTTGGTCGATGAATGGTTTGTCTATCAACGGCAACTGAGTGACTCAGGTGGCGAAACTTCAAGGTTTAGAGACAATGGTAGGCAACCCTTATCACCGAACCATTCACCATTAGACTTAGCACAGCCGCAACCCAACTCCTGTACCATACAAACCACGGGTGAAGATACAGACGCAACCTCATCGCTACCGCCGCTTTTAACTCAGACGGTTTGGCAAACCCATGAAGTTACCGTTATTCAAGATGTATTGACGGATGAACGATTTAATCAGGATAGTCCCGAAGTCCAAGCTCGGCTACAGGCATATCAACAAGCGAATATTCGCTCTAGCTTAGTCGTCCCCCTAATCAGTCAACAGGAATTGGTGGCTGTCATGGCTTTACACCAATGTGTAGAACCCTATAGCTGGCAAGATGACGAAATTCAACTCGTTGTGATGGTGGCTGACCAAGCCGCCATGGCAATTTCCCAAGCACGGGCGTATGAACAGCTACACGCCTTAGCCACCCAACAAACCTTAATCAACACAATTACTCGCGCTATTCGTTCTAGCCTTGACCCCCAAGAAATTTTTACCGCGATTACTCAACAATTAGGCGTTGCTCTCAAGGTTGATGGTTGTGTTCTGTCTCTGTGGAGTGAAGACGATGAGTTTGTTCAATGTGTGGGCTTGTATGATGGGAAATCGACAAAAGTAGTGGGAACGTCGGTTAATCATCATGATCAATCTCCAGAGAATAATCAAGTCACTCTGACTCATTCCCCTACTTCCTCCATTGAATCTGTTTCCTCCACTCAACTTCCTCTGTCAGCTGTTCCGATTGTCGGCAATCCCGTATTACGGCAGCTTATTGATTCCCAAGTCCCCGTGGTGCTTGATGATTTGACAGCCAATCCCCAAATGAATGGGTCTGACCTGCCCCTGCGCCAAAATGCCCGCGCCCTTTTGGTGGTGCCTTTATTGGTTGATGGCAAAATTATTGGGAGTATTAGCCTGCGGCAAACCGATACCCCACGCCACTGGTTGCAATCCGAAATTGAGCTTGCCCAAGCCGTGGCATCCCAAGCGGCAATTGCGGTTCAGCAATCGCGACTTTATCAAAAAACGCGACATCAAGCCGAGCGGTTAATGGAATTAGATCGGCAGAAAACGGAATTTTTCCAAAATGTTTCCCACGAATTCCGCACGCCCCTGACTCTGATGATTGGACCACTAGAATCGGCAATTAATCAACATCAGGGATTACCGTATGAACAAAGTTCAATCGCGCTGCGGAATTCGCGCCGCTTGTTGCGATTAGTCAATCAGCTATTGGATTTACAGCGACTCGATGCAGGACGGATGCAACCGAGTTTTCGTCCCTGTAATTTAATTGAATTTATTCATCAAATTGTTGAAACTTTTAAACCCTACTGCGAGAAAAAAAATATCAATCTCTTGAGCCAAGTCATCCCTTGTCCTGAGATTTATTTAGATATAGAAAAATTTGACAAGGTATTGTATAATCTCCTGTCAAATGCCATGAAATTTACCAATGCTGGGGGAAGTATTACTATTACCGTTAAATCGACGGACAATAAAGTTTGTCTAAAAATTTCCGATACGGGTATTGGTATTAGTAAAGAACAACTTCCTCTTTTATTTGAACGGTTCCGACAAGCAGAAGGCTCAGTAAACCGCAGTTATGAAGGCAGTGGTTTAGGATTAGCGTTGGTGAAAGAATTAGTAGAACTCCATGGGGGAGAAATTGACGTATTCTCGGAACAGGGAAAAGGAACAACATTCACCATTCATTTACAACAAGGAAAAGCTCATCTCCCCGTCGAGCAGATTGTGGATGTTGCCACGGAAATCCAGTCCAGTCGGGCATTGGTGGAACTGGCGGACTTGGAGTTGAATTCCGTCGGGGAATCCCAAGAGCAACCCGAAGCCGAACCTCAAGAGCCGGGAGATGCTTATTTGGCTGTTGAGCCACATACACCTTTGGCGGCGAAAGTAGCGCGAATTTTGGTCGTTGATGATAATTCCGATTTACGGGCTTATGTGGGCAGTATCTTAAAGCAATCGGGGTATCAGGTATGGACAGCACGGAATGGGGAAGAGGGATGGCAAATGACCCAGAAGTGTCATCCGCAGCTAATCGTGACTGATTTGATGATGCCTGTGATGTCAGGACTGGATATGATTCATACTATTCGGGGTTCCCAGGACTTTAAGGGAATACCGATTATATTGCTCACAGCAAAAGCTGACGAAGCCAGCCGGATTGAGGGAACAGAAAAGGGGGCAGATGCCTATCTGTCGAAACCGTTTAATGACCGGGAATTGTTGGCAGAAGTCCGGAATTTATTGGCGCTTAAAGAACAAGAGCAGCGCGTGGTTGAGTTAAATCGATATCTAACTGAGTCGGTACTGAAGCGCTTTTTACCTCCAGCTATGGTAAAGAAAGCTGCACGGGGAGAATTGGCACTGGATTTACATCCAGAACCGCGCTTGGTTACCTCGTTGTTCAGTGATATTGTTGGGTTTACCGAGTTGTCGAATACCTTGCGATCGCGTCGAATTGCCGAGTTGCTGAATGAGTATCTGGCAGCGATGACCCGGGCGGTGTTTGATAATGGAGGTACGGTGGATAAGTTTATGGGGGATGGGATTTTAGCGATTTTCGGAGCTCCTGAAGAATTAAGTCCTCACGAACAAGCTCGACGGGCAATTGCCTCGGCACGACAAATGTTGCGATCGCTCGATAAGCTGAATCAACAGTGGCAAGCTAGGGGACTCGTGGGTAATGGAGGACCCCCGCCTGTACGATTCCGCTGTGGGATTCATCAAGGCACTGCTGTAGTGGGCATGTTTGGTGGAGATGAACGAACCGACTATACCGCGATCGGTCCTTCGGTGAATATCGCCGCCCGACTGCAAGAAGCCGCTGAACCGAATTCAATCCTGGTTTCGGCATCGGTTGCGGATTGGTTAGACGATGATGCGATCGCCAAGTATCGTTCTCTTAAGCTTAAAGGGGTAGATGAGACAGTCTTAACCTTTGCCGTTAATCCTGTGCCAGTAAATGCCAATTCACCCGATCAGGGGAGTCGTTAGAGCTGGGGGAGCTGGGGGAGCTGGGGAAGCAATGTAGAGACGTAGCATGCTACGTCTGGGAGCTGGGGAAGTATGAGCGCCATCGGTTTGGTTCCCAAATCCCTATCGGTAGGAATCCCTGTGCGTTCACACCGGAGAGGATGTCAAATCCTAGATTAGGAATCTTTGGAGCGCTCACTACGTCTATTTTTGAATGTAGAAATTTTCAGCAACCACACTAATTATGAAACGTTTACGATGGCTCAACGTTGGGGTTCTAACGACGGCATTTCTACTTACCGTCGGAGCTTCAAGTTCCCTCAAGGCAGGCACATTTGATAGTCAAGAAGTCAATTCTGATAATTTTATTGCCGTTGCTGCTCCTTTCGGGGATGATAATTATCAATTACTGATTATTGAACAGCGCTCCAGCCAACGCGCTTGTTGGCAGGAGGTGGGAAGTAATCCCGCGATCGTTGATCCGTTACTGCTCAATTTTGACTTTACAGGCATTTGCGGACGTAGCACTGATAGTAATGGTTATTCGATTCGCATGGAGGGTCAAGATTTAGGATTAGACTATTTGCTGAGAATTGTCGAGCGTGATGGCGAGTTAGTCCTCATTGGTACAAATCGGATGAATCGTCAAGCTCCCAAAGTGGAAATTGGCAGAACTCGAGGATTGAGTAATGGCAATTTCCTGAAAATTGAACTTGATCCCGCTTGGCGGTTCACTCGACGTGCTTATCAAGGTCGAGCATTAGGTCATATCTATCTAACAAGCGATACAGGGGTTCCAGCAACACCAGCGGTGAGTCCTCCAAACCCGGTAACGCCAGCAGTACGGGAACCTGCACCCGCAGAAACCGAGCGGGAGTTTATTTTTACGAAGCCAAGCGAGGAAAATACTCCACCCTCGGTAACTGTACCCACCCTAGACAATCCAGCCACCACTCCTCAAACCCTACCCCCTCCTGCTTCCAATCAGACTGTGCCAATTTTGGAAGATTGAAGATGTAGAGACGTAGCATGCTACGTCTCTACATCCCCTGCGTTCTCTGTCGCCTACGCCGCTGAGGTGGTGATTGGCGACGGTTTTGTAAAGAAACGACTTGAGCCTCACTACTTTCTCTGGCTACCCGAATCAACAATCCAGCCGAACACAAATTGGCAATCATGGAACTTCCCCCATAACTAAAAAATGGGAAGGGTAAACCCGTAGTCGGGAGAGCCCCTGTGGCGACACCAATATTTAACAGCGATTGACCAACAATTACAATCATCGCTCCGATCGCGACTAACCGATGTACAGGATGACGGGTTTTCAATGCCACAATTGTTGCTAAGGTAGCATAAGCCACAATCAACAGCAGCAACAACGTACTGCCGACAAAGCCAAATTCTTCAGCAAATACGGCAAAAATAAAGTCGGTATACTGAATCGGTAAATAAAATAGCTTTTGTTGAGATAAACCAAACCCTGAACCCCAGGTTCCTCCCGAACCCACCGCCAGCAGGCTTTGAATCAATTGATAGCCGTCATTCATCGGATCAGCCCAGGGATTAAGAAATGACATCACCCGACGCCGCTGATACTCTTTGATACTGATACTAATCGTTGCCAGTAACACGCCTCCCAAGGCGGTTCCTCCTAAGTAGGAAAAGGGCAACCCAGCCGCCAGTGCAATTAGCCACAGCGTCATCCCACATAGCGCCGTTGTACTCAGATTGGGTTGGAGCAAAATTCCCAACAGCACTAGGGCAAACATCCCTAGCCAGAACAGGCGTACTCGCACAGAAATCTGTTGCCATTGCCCAAAGATGCAAGCACTCTGAAGGATCAGAAAAGGTTTAATTAATTCCGAGGGTTGTAGGGGAACAGAACCCAGGGATAGCCAACGGGTTGCGCCATTGACTGTCGTTCCCACACCGGGAATCAGGATGATCAAGATCAACCCTAATAACACCAGCATTATCCAATGGGCAATTTTGAGGATATACCGTAAAGGCGATCGCACAAAAAAGTTAAAGGCGATCATGCCCAGGGTAATCCAGATCAGCTGTCGCTTAAAGTAATATAAACCGTCACCAAACTCAGCATCGGCACTAGGATAGGATGCCGAGAACAGCACCGCCAAACCCACCAATAGCCACAGAAAGGTTAACCAGCGCAATAGACGGGCATCGATTGCCCAGTCCTTAGCCGAAGGATGAATCCATGAAATCAGATTGCGTAGAGTCACTAATCGTCAATGATTACTCTCAATTAGGGTAGCGCAACCGGAGCCGACCATCCAGTTATCCTTCGTATTCGTTGGTAGTTGCGCTGTCTTCGCTGGTTAAATCAGATCACCACAATGCTCAAACCCATTTTGTTGCGTTGCGAGATCGCGTATCGATGGATTAATCCGACTGCTTCTAGCCAAAGTAGAGCATCTGGGTTGAGTCAGACGAATCATGTTTCCTCGGTTATCTGTGGCTGAGTGCAACATTTCTACTGCCAGGAGAGAAATAAATGAAGCAAGTTTATCGAAGAGTTCTGTTTGTTTTGGCGATGACGAGTGCGATAAAGGCTGGGATATGCGCCAAAGCTATTCTCTGCCATCCAACTCTCCTCGATACAACTTTCTTGTTTTGTTTGTTCTAGTCGGTTACGAATTCGCTCAATACAACCCTTGGTATTACCATCAATCACAAAACCTAACATAGCAGCACATCCATGACGAGGACAGTATATACCGTTAACAAAACGCACAATCCCTTCTGTAATATATTTTTTAGCTAGCTCTCTGTCTTTACCTGTTGTGCTGCTACTCACTCGTTTACACTCCATGCCGAAGTATTCTTCTTCATCAAAGCTATAGATAATTTTTATGTCAATTCTACCTTCTGGTTCAACTGAATCTGGTGAAGCCAAAGTGCCAACTTCGGGTTCAATTCGGAGCTGGCTTTTTAACCCGGTACGAGAGTTTTTTTCGGATGTCATCGCTCTCCGCAAATAGCCAGCAATTTTTGGTTCGAGCATTGTTGGACTAACCTCATCAATAGTTATGACCTTTGACCAAGCAACGACAGTGATATTTAAAATTGTGGCAATAATATCTACAGATAGGTTAATAGTCGCTTGTCCAACTGCACTCGATTCATCCAATGGAAGCATGACTTGTTCTTAAATACTCAGACAGTATAATATCTGCATCATTTAAACCAGCAGAACGAGTCCAATAAATACGTTTAGCTGGTTTGACAATATAGATATCTTTCCCTACATAAATTCGTAAGTCTCGACGAGTATAAATACGATCGGCGATTTGCTGGGGTAATTGTTCCGCAATTCTCTTAAGAACTGTTTCTAATTGCTGACCTGATATAGTTTGTACAATAGGTTGCTGATTAGAGACAGGAACTATACTGAACTTGACTACCTGTAATGGGGCTTTGCCAACATCAATAACTTTAGCAACTATTTTTCTTTCATTTAGGGTTTGTAGAAATGGCTGAATTACTCCTATTAACTGTTCTACATATAATTCTACTTCTTCAGTTTTAGGATATTTAATAGCTTTTGATTTTCCTTTTCTCATGAAATAGTTAATTGTCAAATTAACAGTGTCCTTTACTAAATTTTGCTCTGTTTCATTCAAGCCATAAAGATTAAAGACAACTTGATCTAGTTCCTGCTTAAAAACTTCTTCATTAGCTATACTACAATGATTACGCAATTTTTCCTCTAGGGAAATAACTTGATCAACAAGTATTTTGTTAGTTTGATTGGGCAGAGGAATAGGTAAACGTTCTAAATCTTGGCTCTTGATTTCATCACGTTCAATTCCCCATGAAGAAGCAGTTAAAAATAAAAAGTAATTAGTTAATGATGAGTTCAAAATACCATTCAAATAGTGGGCTATATTTACTTGATAAGATGGTATAGAAATACCAATATATGTATCTACATAAACAATGTCTTCTTGACTAAATGCCGCAAAGAAACCTGATGATTTAAGTCCTCTGGTTGCAATAACTAATGGGCTTTTATAAATCTCAGCTTTTCTAGGGCGCTGAAGTTTTTGCTTAGAAAGTAGTTGTAGATTGCCGACATCTATTTTATATTTTTGCAGGCGACCAGATGGAAGCCATTTTTTTCCATACAAATGAGGTGCTTCTTTACCATCACTCCCAGAAAAAAAACCTCTTCCTGTATGCCATCCTTCTTGCTTTATAAGTCTTTCAAGAGGCATAAAATTCTCTCTTAAAAACTTAATTAAAATCATATCTCTAGCAGTACCCCATGAAGCAATTTTGAATATATCTGGATCAGATGCAGATCTAAGAACAGGTAGCCGCTTGATGTTTTCTGGACTAATTTCAATCATTCCATGTCGCTTGTAATCTAAAGAATGATTGGGACAGACAAAATAGAAAAAATCTTTATCCTTTGAATAAGTATTTTGGGCAATCAGCACAATAGCTGGAGCTGTTGATTTAGGAAATAGTTTTTCGCTCCTTAGTTTAGAAAAATTAATAATTACCTGAGGTTTAAAACGCCTTAAAATTGCTTCTCTAGCCTGTTTAGCTTTAGGCTCTGGACTAAAAAAAGGTTTGCCATATAAAATTAATCCAATCAAAGTTCCTTCATTGGCAAAATCACCTATACGCCACAAAAATGCTTGATCAGGTGGTGTACCATAAGCCGTAGGGTATCCTTTGGGGTATCCCATTTCAGGACGCTTACGGTTACAGTATGCTGATGCGGATTTAGTTGCTCCCGACTTTGTCCAAGGCGGATTGCCGACAATTGCACTAAACTGCTTATGAGCAAAAGGTTCTATTCTATTGAATTCTGCCCCTTCATCAAAAGCATCACCAATAAACAAATTTTTGCCAATAATTTTTTCAAATTGTAAATCTTCTGAAATACCAGGATTTCGCTCTAATTCATAATCTAGCTCTAAAGCTGTAAGATATAAACTAAACGCAGCAATTTGAATAGCTTTTTGTTTTATATCTACACCATAAATTTGATGGTAGAGGGTGTCACGAACTAGCTGACGGTAATTCTGCTCTCCACTAGCCAAACGCTTCACCACTAATCGTCGTAAAGCGTCTACTAAAAACACGCCTGAACCACAAGCAAGGTCGAGAACTTTGGCATTGCCATCAAGTTCCTTAAAGACTTCTGATAGAACTAGGTCAACTAAATTAATTGGTGTATAGTGGGTACTATTAGCTTTGGCAGACTTGGCATCTTCTGCATAAATAAACTTCTCGTAAATTGCACTAATTAACTCGACAGGAATTACTTTAAAATTATAGGCTCGCCAAAGACGTAGTTGACCCGTTTTCAATTTTTGCAGCCCACCGATAAAGTTTTTGATCACTTCTAAATGCTTTAGCTGCACTCGATTTATCTCTTCGCTGGATAAGCTAAATAAGTCTCCATTAAATGTTCTTTGTATCCAGGAAAATAAATGCTCAGTGGCTGACTTATTCTCTAGGATTTCCGTAAAACTATTGAATCCGAATTGTCGCTGTAACAACTGAGAATCAAGGATTTCTCTATCTTGAAGATAAGCGACAAAGATAGACTGAATCAAAAGACTCTGAGCAACCGAACGGTTTAACCTTTTATCCTCGACTAAAATCTCTTCCGTATCGGTTAAATCTTTAACCAAAACCGCATCAACTCTTTGCTTGCGATCAATTTGCTTAGCTTTTTCCCATTGCCAAAATTCACCTGACTCAATTTGGATACGGCTGGCATACTGATTTAATTGCTTCAATCCAGTTTCAGTCTGCTGAAAAATCTCAATCAGATGTCGCTCTGGATTATTTCTATCGTTTTCTGTCGGTTGAGAATAGCAGTTATAGAGTAAAACCTTAGTTGGAGTCACAACCCACAACATTGGAGCTAAACCATGATTCCAAGACAATTGATGCAACCGAGCTAGTTCTTGAGGCTCAGGATCTGATTCTCGCAGTTGAGTAAAATAGATGCAAGGCGATCCACATAACTCAAAAATTGCTGTAGCATTTAACTGTTCAGGGTTAATAACTGCACTGTATTTAATCCGTTTATCAAGTTGTTGAGGGTTACTACGAAGTGATGCCGCTGGAATAACGCCAGATGTTGGAATGCCATTCCGATAGAAGCCTGTTGCTTCCATAACTTGTAGATATGAAGTTGTGATCGCAGTTTGGGAAGACATACCGCTAACTCCATGGGATATCTAATTCGTCACTAACTTGTCAACTGGATTTATAGCTCCTAGACAAATCCGCTTGTCAAAGTCTAAAACTTGATGTTTTTCGGCTTCCCGGCATAGCTCAGTAATTACGTCACCAACTGGACCAACTTCCCGAATAACAACCTGTCCTTTGTTTTTCCCTGACGCCTCCAAGACTGTTAACCCAAAATCTTTGACATCTTCAATCAGATAAAGTTGGGAGTTAACGAAAACTAGACTATGAGCAAAAAGAGAAGGTTTGTGATTCTTTACTCTCAAGAACTCAAGCACCCGCCGAATTTCTTGAAGTGAGAGTTTTTCTCTCAACCTTTCAATCGTCTTAATTTCCAAGACTTGTTCCCATCGGTAAACGACTTTAGGATGCTTAGGGTTGCCAAACTTCCTGGGAACAATCAGCTCAGTGCGATCTAAGTAACTTAACCGACTAGAGCTGATACCCGTCAAGGCTATGGTTTCCGGTCGGTTAAATCCGCTAACCACAAAGGACTCCTGGATATCACAGTTAGAACAAGAATAACTCGATTGTTTTAATTTTAAACCGAAATTAAAACATTTATTTAAAAATTTTCACTAATGTATAGGTATAACCCCCTCAGTCCACCTCTACATCCCCCTGACAAACGTTTCTTTCACACATAGCGATCGCGTCTCCACCACCCAAACCCTCTGTTGACCTCTTCATTAGGATGAATGTGCCATAATCATCGTCACCTGTACCCTGAAGTTGAGGGTATGACTCAACAGTCGGAGAATCGCGATCGCAGGCATGATTCAGCGTTAGCCGTTTCACCGAACAGGTAGAGCCTCTTAGACTGTATAAAATAATACGATCTCTGAGATCTGACGACCACCGACTAAACTAAAAAGTAACCACTTTCCTTGGTATTCTCATGACGCCTAGCCAGAGTTCAGACGCCACAACTGAAAAAACTGCCCAAATTGAACCCGAAGAGATTATTATTCCACCATGGGATTTGTGGAGTGATGAACCGCCCTTGGAAAGCGATCGGCATCGAGATCAAATTGAACTACTTTTGGCTTGCCTGAAATGGTGGTGGCGAGAACGTACTGACTTTTATGCCACTGGGAACCTTACCATTTATTTTAGTCCTGACCACATTACCACCAGAGACTTTCGCAGACCTGATTTTTTTGTCGTGTTGGGTGTGGAAAACCGACCTCGAAAAAGCTGGGTTTTGTGGGCAGAACAAGGAAAACATTCTGTTTAGTTCGGGGTGAATATCAGCCACTAGAGTCTAATCAGCAAGGCTGG
>CAKZMA010000173.1 GCA_937127375.1 uncultured Coleofasciculus sp.
GTCTGGCTCTCATGGCTCATTTACTTATTCAAAGTGAGATTCTAACAAGTAATTATCTCTCACGTTGAGGACGATTTTCCTAAATCTGCCTAAAATAATTTATCCCCCAGCCGAGATGGGCTGGGGACAGGACAATGGGACTAGCACCTAAATACGTAAACTTCCTGATAGCTTGCTTCTATGGCGTAGTAGCTATCGATAAACCAGTCCCGGGCGATCGCTTCCCAGTTGATGTAGGATTCAGAAATGCCTGAGTCTTTAAGCTGTTTAAGTTGACCGCTTTCTTCCCATTGGGCATACACAAAGTCTTCCTTGCTTTCGTATTCTCCTACATAATGCTCTTGGAAGTCTTCGACACTGGCGTCGTCGCCATGGTATTCGTAATATTTGGCAAAGGCGGTTCCGTATTTTTCCAGGAGTTCTGTGAGTTCTGCAATCTTCTCTGGGTGGGTGGATTCGTCGATGGAGATGCCTTGCCAGCTTTCGTAGTCGTGGATTGCCCATTCTTCGGCATCGGGTTCGGGTGAGGTTTTCAGCATCTGTTCAATTTCAGCCCAGATGTCTTCGGCATCTTGGTCGCAATCAATCCAGGTGCCGTGTAGCTTACCGTTGTTATAAGCGGCTAGACAAGCGACGTAGATGCGGGGTGTTTGCTGTTTGTTGTTTGCGTGATTTATCATTGGAGTTGCCTTTTTTAGGTGACCTCTGGGTTGGTACTTTGGTCGGTTCCGCCCAGAGGTGAACATCTGTGTACTTCTTTGTTGGTGCAAGATTCCGCTATTGGAGGGGTTGATTAGAACTCCAACGCTGCGTTAATTTGGCTTTCTTGCTCTTGCTGCTCTAGCTCGGTTGCCCACTGTCCAAGCCCTAAGATGTACCCGTTGATGTAGTCGCAGTTGTGCATGAATTTAATCTGCAAGGGAAATCCTTTTGAGCCATCAGCAATGCCTGTTAAGTAGGAGGCGTGAGCTGGGTTTTTTGGTTGTTGGTTGCGTGTGTGATTAATCATGTTTAGTTGCCTTTTTTAGGTCGCCTCTGGGTTGGTACTTTGGTCGGTTCCGCCCAAAGGCTTTTGCTGTGTACTTCTATATTTTACACCATATACTATGCAAAATACAAGTATACAGTGTAAAATTTTTGCAGGGTAGACGCTTTTTTGGAGGGAGACATGGCAGGGAAGAAAGGGAAAACTGGACGCCACACGAATCGGAGTAACCAGTGGCTAGCGGGGACGGCAACCCGGATTAGAGCGGATGAGGTGTTTTCGTTTAAGCCGAAAATCGAGGTTTATGACCAGGTGAAAAAGGATATTGAAGCCAAGGGAATGACGAAAAGTGAGTGGTGTGATTTGGTGGTGGAGCGCTTTTTTGAGGACAATCAGATATCGCATCCACTGGTTCAGGATGCGATATCTGATTCTATTGCCCAAAAACAGGCAGCTCTAGCTAAGGAGAAGAAATCTAAACGTCCAGATCAGGAGTTAATCGACCGTTGGCAAGGGGAAATCGAGGAGCTGGAGAGGCTTTGTAGCTCAGTCGAGTAGAAGAAACCGGGGCGAAATTTCAACGGGAAAGGGAGTGGAACGTGGGGGACGATAGCCTACGCCTATTACCGGGGAATGGAGATCAATATCTACTGGCTTGTGGAGGGGTTGGTTGAACCGGATTGGATGAGACAGTTACGGCTTTTCTAACCTGAGTACAGGATGCCAGGGTTTCAATCTCTGGCATCGTCATTGGTCATTGGTCATTGGTCATTGGTCATTTGTAAGGGTTTGAGTGATAGTGACAAACTTATTGACGTACACTTTAAGAAGCGCGAATTTTTTTGGAGCGAAGCGTGAAACAGCCGCGCTTGTATAACACTGCTGGCGGGAGCTTTTAACGGGGTGGCGCGTGTTGTTTCCCAAAAAAATAGTGACTGGAGCGAAGCGGAGGGAGCGATCGCGCTTCTGTCGGCTCCTCGCCATAGTCTTTGGTTTGATTTTCAATTAATAGTTAGTTTTATTTAGGGTTTGCTGCACAAACTGGAAACCCTTATCAATCAATACTTTGAGGAATTTTTCCGGCTAATCAAGTGCAAGAAAATAAGACAGGATGTGTAAAAAACCTAACCTATAGCTACGAAGACACTCGCAGGACAACGATTTTGTGTTGGATTAAACCCTCTGCCCTCCTGCCTTCTGCCTTCTGCCTCCTGCCTTCTTAGTTGGTGCGATCGCTGGGGGCAATACTCTTATTTGTCCTCTTCAAGTTCTGCCTGTGCTAAAGCGGATTCGATTTCTGTAAGCTTGTGTTGTAACACGTCCTTAAGTTGAGCGAGTTGAGCCGATTCTACGTTTTGGACAGGCATCGATTGGACGCGATTAATTATCCCGTCTACCTGTTTTTTGCTGAGGGTGTCTTTACTTG
>CAKZMA010000174.1 GCA_937127375.1 uncultured Coleofasciculus sp.
GGGAACCAAGCCCCTACGGGGTGGGAAAATTGAGACGCCAACCGGGTTTGACGACTTGACGCGATCGCGCAATCACCAGACAATCATCAGGTGTACTTTCGGTGATCACGGAACCCGCTGCTACTGTGACATCTTCGCCCAAGGTTATAGGTGCAACAAGCACACTATTGGAACCCGTCTTTGTGCGATCGCCGATTTGAGTGCGATGCTTTTGTACCCCATCGTAATTGGCGGTAATCGTTCCTGCGCCAATATTCACCTGATCCCCTAACGTCGCATCCCCCAGATAAGACAGGTGGGCGATATTTGTGCGATCGCCAATTTGGGCATTTTTCAGTTCCACAAAATTCCCCACCCGACAAGATTCCCCGATGCTGACATGCCCTCTAAGATGAGTATAAGGTCCGATACGGCTATTGTCTTGCACCACTGAATCACTCACCACCGCATACAGCGCGGTGACATTCTTCCCTAACTGACTATTTTCTATCATACTTCCCGGTCCAATCCGACTCCCGGAACCAATCACGGTTTTCCCCCGCAGATGGGTTTGGGGTTCAATAATGACATCCGGTTGCAATTCTACGCTGTCATCAATGGTAATACTATCGGGATTAATTAACGTCACCCCCGCCATCATCCAGGCTTCCTTCACCCGATCCTGTAAAATCTGGTAGGCTTCGGCTAACTGGTTGCGGTTGTTGATTCCCAAGATTTCCTGATAATCCTCTACATCAACCGCCATCACTGGTTTTAGCTGATGAATCGTATCGGTTAAATAATATTCCTTTTGGTCATTATTTGACTGTAGATTCGGCAATATTTCTGCCAACTTCTGCCAATTGAAACAATAGACTCCCGCATTAATTCGACGGTTCTGCTTTTGGGCGGTGGTGCAATCTCGATCTTCTACAATCTGAGTAACCAGATTTTGTCCATCACAAAAAACTCGCCCATATCCTTGCGGATTGGGGAGTTGCGCGGTTAATATCGTCGCAGCATTTTGATGGGTTTTATGGGTATCTAATAATTGTTGCAGGGTTTGGGGGCGCAACAGGGGAACATCACCATTCAAGACCAACAAATCCCCCGTAAATCCTGCTAAGTGGGGGAGGAGTTGTTGTACTGCATGACCGGTTCCCAATTGTTCGGTTTGTTCCACAAATTCGATATCCTGGAACTCGGCGAGAGACTGTTTAACAAGTTCTGCTTGATAACCGACAATCACCAGACACCGCAACGGATCGACACCAAGACAACTTTTGAGAACTCGTTCCACCATTGACAAGGAACCCAAATTGTGGCATACCTTGGGCAACTTGGATTTCATTCGTGTCCCGCGTCCTGCGGCTAAAATCGCGACTGCAACCATGATTGAGATAGGGGTGATCTGTTACCGAGTTATAGAGTTTCGCTCACTAATAATACCATACGTAGTCGGGCAAAATTAAAGTTAATGGTTGAGATTAGGCAACAATGGTTCATTGCCATCAACGATGGGTGATCAACCATGAACCAAGGGTGGGGCGGCTATCCCTACCACCTTTGATCGAGGTCAGCTTCTCGCCGCTTTGGTGATGTGTCGGCTTATTTTATCCGATTTAATTTTCTAAAGGTTTCATTTTTTAATCAATATTTGTAACAGTATAGTAATTAAATCAACAGAATTAAGCTATTGGATAAAAATCAGCGGCTGTAAGGCTCAACATAGATTAAGAGATGTTGCTAATTTTGATAATTCTCAAAAAAACTGATTAATCCTCAAGTCTTCTCCTCTTCATTGTGTTATAAAAAAAATACCTTTAATTCTCGTAAAGCAACCGGTTGAGATGGTAGGGATTTAACCACTGCATAGGGAACAATCGCCATGAAAATCATATATCGACTGCTTATCCCCTTAGGCTTAGTCGCCGCGTTTACACCAACGCCGCTAGTCTCTCAACCGATTATACCAGCGGCTGATGGAACAGGAACCCAGGTTACACCTGATGGTAACCGCTTTGATATCCAGGGGGGTAGCGTTTCCGCAGATGGGGCAAATCTGTTTCATAGTTTCCAGCAGTTTGGACTCGATTCTGATCAAATTGCTAATTTTCTGGCGAATCCCCAGACTCGTAATATTTTAGGGGGGGTAATTGGGGGTGATCCGTCAATTATTAATGGTCTTATCCAAGTGACTGGAAGTAATGCTAACTTATTTTTACTCAACCCAGCTGGAATTGTTTTTGGTGCAGACGCCTGGTTAAATGTTCCGGCTGACTTTACTGCAACCACGGCTACGAGTATTGGGTTTGGCAATAATAATTGGTTCAATGCTTTGGGTAACAATGACTACCAAAGTTTGGTGGGTGTTCCCCATCAATTTGCCTTTGATGTTTCCCAGCCGGGGAGTATTGTGAATGCTGGTAATTTAGCGGTAGCCGAGGGGCAGAATTTAACAATGTTGGGGGGTACTGTGATTAACACAGGTCAACTCACCGCACCCGGAGGAATGATTACGATTGCGGCTGTACCGGGTGAAAATTTAGTTCGCATTAGTCAACCGGGAAACTTGTTGAGTTTGGAGATTTCTCCCCGTCCAAGTAATACTGATGAACCGCTACAGCTAAATCCTCTAGATTTGCCAGTATTATTAACGGGTACAGGGGAAACAGTAGATACGGGATTAACTGTTTCTCAAACTAATGAGGTGCAGTTAACTGAATCTGATACAACCCTACCCACTGAAGCCGGAACAGCTATTATTTCCGGTAATTTGGATGTATCAACGCCAGACTTTTCAGCTTCATCCCAGATTGGTGGTGAGGTTAATGTTTTGGGCGATAACGTGGCACTTATTGACGCGACGATTAATGCTTCTGGTGCGAATGTTGGAGGTACAGTCAGGATTGGTGGAGAGTATCAGGGAAACGGTACAATTCCTAATGCTTTACAGACGTTTGTGAGTCACAATTCAGTAATTAATGCGGATGCACTGAATCAAGGGAATGGCGGAAACGTGATTCTTTGGTCAGATGAAATCACCCGTTTTTTGGGTAGCATCAGCGCCCGTGGCGGATTGAATGGCGGCGATGGCGGATTTGTTGAAGTTTCGGGAAAACAGGGTTTAGATTTTCAAGGCGTTGTCGATTTGTTAGCGCCTGCGGGTAATGTAGGAACGTTATTATTAGACCCAACAGATATTACGATTAGTACCGCAGCGGATACCGGAAGTATGACGTTTGCGGGAGGTATATTTTCCGACACGATGACGACTCCCTCTATTCTTAATACTACGACTCTAGAAAATCAATTGACTTTGGGTAATGTCACCGTTTCGACAGTTTCGGGTTTGCCAGATGCGGGAACAATTACTGTAGATAATCCGATTACCTGGAGTAGTAACTCGTCGCTAACACTTTTCGCTGATAACGATATTAATGTTAATGCGGATATTATCTATTCGGGAACGGCTGATACTGCGCTTACGCTACAAGCGAATAACAGTATTCTTTTAAATTCAGATGTAGATATAACAGCTAATAATATCGGGAAGTTAGATGTTACTCTGAATGCTGACCGAGATGGGAGTGGTGCAGGGTCAATTCTCCTTAACCCTGGTTCAGCTATCAATTCCAATGGCGGTGATATTATTCTGGGGGGTGGCGATAATCCGTTGATGAATCCGGCGGTAGGTACAGTGTCTAATTCTTCTGGAATTCTTCTCGACAATGCTGTACTCAATTCTGGGATAGGTGATATTTCGATTATAGGTAAGGGCGTCGATAATTCACAGTTAGCCCAAGGTATAGAGATCAGGAACGGAACGATAATTCAAACCACTACCGGTAACATCAAGCTGATGGGGACAGGTGGGATAGGAGTCGATGAAAATCATGGAATTTTTATTTGGGAACCCGTTAATCCAACTAATCCAGCTAGTATAATCAGTTCAGTGGATGGCACTATTAGTTTAACTGGAATCGGACAAGGAACAGGCGATGAAAATAGTGGCATTCGAGTTGATAACTTTTCGGGAGGTATGGGTCCTATTGTCGAAACCACAGGGAGTGGTACTATAACCTTTAATGGTACGGGAAGTAGCGCGGGAACTCAAGCCAATGATGGTATTGTTCTGGGTGAGGGTAATATCATAATTCGTTCAGCCGATGGCGATATTAATCTGACAGGAGTCGGACAAGGTTCAACCACTCAAAGTGATGGTGTGGAAATTGCTTTGGATTCCATTGTGGAAGCGACTGGAAATGGAACTATCCGATTAAATGGTACTGGTGGGATGGGTACAAGTGATAATCAAGGGGTGCGGATATGGAAATCCTCCCAGGTGCAAACGAATAGCGGAACAGTAGATGTAATTGGTGTTAGGGGTATGGGAACGGATTCTTATGGGATTCAGTTAGCAGAGAATGGAGAGTTGGGACAAGAAACGCAAACGGGAAACTTGACGCTAACGACGGATTCGTTGGATGTTGATAATACGTTTAATCTGGTGGGTAAAGGACAATTACAGGTACAACCCTTAACTCCAAATTTAGGAATTACGATTGGCGATACTGCTGTTGGTACATTAAACCTGGATACCGATACACTGGCTAGCTTCCAAAATGGATTTTCACAAATTATTATTGGTGGCGCGAATCGTAGTGGCGCAATTACCCTAGCTAATAATGTTACCTTTAATGACCCAGTAGTTTTGCGATCGCAAACCAACTCAGGTTCGATTACGACGACAGGTTATACCTTAACCGGAATCGATGACGCTACGATTCAGCTAGACGCGAATCAAGATATTATAACGGGCGATATTATTAATCCAGGTGGGGAGATTAGCCTCACCAGCAATAACGGGATTATCGACACTCATCGCGGTATCCTCAACACTAGCGCCGCAACCGGGGATGGGGGGAATGTTACTCTCACGGCGAACACGATTAATCCCGGTTCTATTAATACCTCGGCGGCTGCTGGACGTGGTGGTAATATCAGCTTAAATGGTACTGTTACTCTAACTCAACCGAATACAAGCTTCACCACCACAGGGATGACGGTTGGGGGTGATATGATATTCACCAATACGCTCAATGGTGTCACACCTGATCGCCAAAACCTGACCCTAAATTCGGGTACGGGTGCGATTACGTTTGAGGATAGTGTCGGGAATACGGTTAACCTGGGAAACTTAACCATCAATAGTACAGGTATCACCCAATTCAAGGGTTCTGTAACCGTTGAGAGTCTAACCACTAATACCGGGGGTATGACTCAAATCCGTAGAAATGTGATAACGAACGGAGAGTTGGGTCAAACCTACCGTGATGACGTTACTCTTGTTGGCGATATTCAATTAACGGGTGACGAAATTAATTTTTTGGGGACTGTAGCGGGGAATGGGACTTTGACCTTACAACCGTTTAGTCCTAGTCACGCGATCGCGCTTAACGGTACGACAGATACTAACACAGAAACACTAGACCTGTCAGTCCGGGATATCAACGCCTTACAACAGGGTTTCGAGTCTATAACCATCGGGCGTAATAATAGCAGTGGCGCGATTACCCTGGCTGATGATGTGACGTTTAATGACTCGGTGACATTGCGATCGCCCATGGGTGATGGTTCGATTACTACCACAGGCTTTACTCTAACCGGAAACGGTGAGATTACGCTACTAGCGAACCAAGATATTATCACAGGTACGATTAACAATCCGGGTGCAGCGGTGACGCTGACGAGTCTTTCGGGAAATATCAATACTGATGCGGGGACAATTTACACACGATCAAGTATAGGCAAAGGAGGCGCGATCGAACTCAATGCCCGTAACACTATCACGACTGGAGATTTAGACTCGGGTTCTGCGTCTGGAACTCCAGCACCAATTACGCTTAATGCAGGTAACCAGATTACGTTCAATCGTCCCCTAATTTTACCAGGAGATTTCTCTGTGAGTATCCCCAACTCCGGTATGATTATTTTTAATAGCACGGTTGACGGAACCTACGATCTCACCCTTAATCCCGGTGGTGGTATTGTTCAGTTTAATGATCAGGTTGGCAGCTTGCAACCGTTGCAAAGTTTATGGGTTCAAGGTGATATTACCACAAATAATCCAGCCGGGATAGATATCACAGCCGAGAATACGATCAAAACCGATGATATTACTGCCCCTAGCGGGATTAATTTGTTCAGCCACAACGGACAAATCTCCACAGGTATTCTGGATACCTCTGCTTCTGGTAATGGTGGTAATAGTAAGCTGACTGCTAATGACAGGATTACTGTTAGCCACATTAATACTCAGAGTCTCAATGGTATAGGCGGAAACGTTGAAATTACAACCAACCATTTCTTCCGGGCGACTGACTCTTTCATCGACCAAAATGGTATCAATGCCAGTATTTCCACGGCTGGAGGAACAGACGGTGGCAGCATTATTATCCGTCATGGGGGAATCATGCCATTTATTGTTGGTAATTCCCAAACCAACGGTATCCGAGGCGCAATGACTCGAGGTGATGCTGCACCAGACCAAACAATTGTACCCAATCAAGTCTATTTCTTCAGCCATAGCCAAGATGAAGAACGGATACAAATTTTATCATCCCCTGTCCCTTTCATTCCCGATGAATCACTCATTCGAGAAGCCAAACCCGACCTAGAGACAGATGTAGATATTATTGAGTCTTTAAACAATCTAATTGGGCAGGGTTTAGAAGCCGAAATCGAAATTGAGGAAGATCCCGAAACTGGAGAAAAAAGGATTTTGCAGCGCTTTTACACTCCAGGAACTCTCTCGCTCAATCTTGAGACTTCATTATCAGTGGGTCAGACTGACAAACTGTTTGAGGAGCAATTTGAAAAGTATTTCCAGCAAGATCTAAGCCGTGAAATCATCACAGCCGAAGGCTTGCGAGACACCCTAACCACTCTAAAAGATCAAACGGGAAAGAGTTCCGGCGTTGTTTATGTACGTTCTCTGACCAACCATCTAGAACTGCTGTTAGTTCTTCCTCAAGGTTATCCCATTCGCAAGAGAATCCCAACCGCCAATGCTAAAGAATTACAGCAAACCTTGACAGAATTTCGCCAAACCGTCACCGATTCCTATCGCCCCAAAGCCTACCTCGCCCCCGCGCAACAACTGTATAATTGGATGATTGCCCCTCTAGAATCTGAGCTAGAAGAACAGGGAATTGATACGCTGATCTTTTCTATGGGTGCAGGTTTGCGGACAATTCCCATGGCAGCACTTCACGATGGCAACCAATTTCTTGTCGAAAAATATTCAATTGGTTCTATCCCCAGCATGAGTCTCATCAATCACCGCTATAACACAATCAAAAATGCCCAAGTTTTAGCCATGGGAGCATCTAAATTTAAAGATTTATCCCCGCTTCCCGCTGTACCGAATGAATTGCAGATTATTACTAAAGAATTATGGTCAGGTCGATCTTTTTTAAATGAAGACTTTACCCTAAACAACCTGAAACAACAGCGTCAGCAATTTGGCATTATCCACCTCGCCACTCACGCCGACTTCCGACAAAATGACCCCAGTCATTCCTATATTCAACTCTGGGATGAAAAACTCCGGTTAAATCAGCTAAGGCAAATCGGTTGGAATCAGCCGCCTCAAGTTGAGTTATTAGTCTTAAGTGCTTGTCGCACCGCTATTGGCGATGTGAATGCGGAGTTAGGGTTTGCTGGATTAGCGGTGAATGCGGGAGTGAAATCTGCCTTAGCCAGTCTTTGGTATGTCAGTGATGGCAGTACATTGGCGCTGATGAGTGAGTTTTATTGGCAATTGAGTCAACCGGAAGTGACGATTAAAGCAGAAGCATTGCAACGCGCCCAAATTGCTATGTTACGGGGACAGGTGCGTCTGGAGAATGGTCAATTACACGGTATTGGTATGGGGGGAATTCCTTTACCCCCGGAACTAAAAGGCAGAGGTAATCAAGATTTTTCTCATCCTTATTACTGGGCGGCGTTTACGATGATTGGTAGTCCTTGGTAGAGGAATATTTTTGAGGGAACCTGGTTTGTAGGGGCGGGTTTCACTACTATCGTTTCTTGGCTAACCCAGATGTAACTAAACCCGCCCCGACTGAGTGTAATACTCGGAATTATATTTTTTCAACGCAGAGGGGCGCAGAGGGTAGCGCAGAGGGGCGCAGAGGAATTGGCAGTATGTGAAAAGTTAGCTGCACCCCTACTGTCTCCTGAAACTCTACCCGATGGGATTCCGGAAAAATTGTTCATCTATAGAAATATGGAAAATGAGGGTGACTTGAGCAAGGGTAAGCTATCAAAAAGTCCCCGCAGCAGCAGGAAGTAAACACCGAAATGCCACGCCAGATAAGTATTTTGGATAGGTTTTATGGAGCAGCAGTCTATAGTGAGTTACAAAAAGTCATCGGATGGAGTTGCATTAGAACCTCAAGCCGAAGCGACGCTATTCGATTTCCGTTGGTTTTTCCAGCTACCCCCTGCACTGAAGGGTATGGGGGTGAGCATCGCCGCCTGTAATACTGTGGTGATCTCGTTTGGGCTTTATTCTCTGTTGAATGCTGTTCCATCGAACCCGGATCTTGACCGATTAGAACGGGCGAGGGCAGAATATGATGCGGGAAACTTTCAAAACGCGATCGCACTAGCTAAATCGATTCCCCAAGAGAGTGCTTTGTATCAGGATTCTAAGACTAGCCTCCAACGGTGGCGACGGGAATGGTACACAGCCGCTGCTCAATACCAAGCCGCTGAACAAGCGTTGAAGGAAAAACGATGGCGAGATGTGTTGGCAGAAGCTCGTAAGATGGATGGTGTCCGCTTTTGGCGGCGTAAAGTTGAATCCTTGGTGGAACAAGCCACACCTGAGTTAGAAGCCGAAGCGCAACAATTACTGAATCAAGTTTACGCTAAAGCCCAAGAAAAAGATTTTACTGGCGCTTTGAACTTGCTCAACCAAATTCCCCCAGAGACAACAACGGCGGCTAAAATTCAACCGAAGTTAGCCGAATATGAAGAAAAACAACGCATTAAAGCTGAGTATCTTTTACAACGAGCCTATAACCAAGCCGCCAAACGAGACTTTAAGAGCGCGTTGAACTATCTTTCCCAAATTTCTCCAGGTACATCCACCTACGATACGGCTCAAATTAAGATGGCTGAATATTCGCAAAAGCAGCATTTTAAGGAAGAAGTCGAGAGAACAATTCAACTGGCGCAGAGGGAGTCAGAGGAGCAAGAAGAATCGTCTGAACCTTTTTCTACAGAACCGTTTATCTCTACCGAAACGGATGAAAAAACATCAGAACTGAATCCCGGAAACCAACTGCAAGAGGTTACACCTTAAGTTTGTCATTCGTCATTTGTCATTGAGTAAAGGGCGACCCGAGTCAATTGAGTGGACACAGTTGTTAATTGATGCAAGCGGGTCGCCCCTACAGCCATTACCGTTCCTTCCTATCTCCCAGACGCTTCAAAAGCACGTCTCTACAATTGCTGTTCCCTGTTCCCTGTTCCCTGTTCCTTTAACGACTGTTTGACACGAGTGAAACGTTTCTCCATTTCCTCTAATTCTATCGCCCCAGTAAACACCTCCCCATTCATCACAAAAAAGGGAGTTCCAGTAATCCCCAAACTCTCCGCTAGCTGAATATCCTGAATAATCGCTGTTTCTGCTGCTTGGCTATTGCGATCGCGATTAAATTGGTCTACATTTAAATTTAAACCTTTGGCTGTCTCAATATAAAATGACTCTCCCAGTTTTTCTTGCTGAGTAAACAACACATCATGATACTGCCAAAACGTCCCCTGTTGAAACGCCGCCCACGCTGCTTTCGCGGCTGAGATAGCTTGGGGATGAATTGAGGCTAAGGGGTAATGTTTATACGTCAACGTCACCTGATCCTGATGCTTTGCCATAAACCGTTGCACCGTTTTATGCGCCCTGCCACAATAGGGACATTGAAAATCAGAAAACTCTACCATGACAATCTTGGACTGAGACGCCCCTGTCGTCGGTGATTCTCCAATAACGGCTTGAGGATTGGTTTTAAGTTCCTGAACAAACGCTTGCTGGGCTTGTTGGAGTTGCTGTTGGACACGTTGCTGATACCCCTGAACGGATTCCAGAATCACGTCTGGGTGTTCGCGAATCACTTGCAACACTTGTTCTTCTAATTTGGGACTCACTTGACTAGCGGCTTGAACGGGTAGAGAAGTGCCGAATAAGGTAATACAAAGAAGCAACGCGATCGCACAAAGCCGAAATGGGTACATGGTTGAATGGTCATGGTTCATGGTTCATTGTTGATTGTAACGGGCAGGCAAGCGGTAAGATTTAATTTATCGGGACTATTGATGAATGTGCGATCGCACCATTTGTTCGTTCGTAGTCGGCGCTTTAGCGCTAGAAGATATAGCAACCGCCAAGGTTAAACAATCTCAGATGGTTCTGCAAACTCCAACCTCCGCCAAACGCCAAGAACCCCTTGTCACCTGGGAAAAGCTTCCCGACGATTTCATTTTGCCCGATGATCCCGTGGAAAACATTCTACAACCGCCCCTCGCCGCCGCCCTGACAGACGCTTTAGGTGCAGCCAATCGCCTGAATTCGCAAATGTTAATCGCCTCCAATTTTGGTCTCGTCACGACGGTGGATCAGAAAATTGTCGTCAAAGCACCAGACTGGCTGTATGTACCCCAGGTTTTACCCGTTCCAGAAGGAGAAATTC
>CAKZMA010000175.1 GCA_937127375.1 uncultured Coleofasciculus sp.
AAATTGCGAAATAGTCTGAGGGTAGGGAGGGCGGTGATGGGTTGATGAATATCCGTCAAAAATAACCAGTAGGCTAGGATATCTGGAGCTAGAGTGAGTTGGTTGCGCCAATCCTCTGCTTCAACAACTAGCTCTTCATCCGCATCGAGCATGAGAATCCAATCTCCTCCAGCTTGGGTAATTGCGTAGTTACGAGCGGCGGCAAAGTCGTCGCACCAGGTAAAATGTTGAACCTGCGCTCCGTACTGGTGAGCGACTTCAACCGTCTTGTCCTCGGAGCCAGTATCGACGACAATGATTTCATTCACGTAGGGCTGAATGCTAGCCAGACATCGGGGTAGGTTGTGCTGCTCGTTTTTAACGATTGTGCAAAAGGAGACAAATATTTCAGGCGAAGACTCACAGTTACTATTCATGATCTCTAGCTCAAGTGCTAATATCAAGAATAAAGTTATACTATTAGAAATAAGCGGTCGTGTAAAATTTCGTTAACACCAGCTTACCTTGACTCACAGACATGAGGATTCTCAACTTGGAAATCCCCATTGAGTTAATGCTTAAGTCAAGTCTAATCATCCTACACTAATTTAGCATGAAAATTATACAAATGGATAAGCAAAATTTGGAATTATTAGAAAAAATTCGTCAGCAATTTGAAAGCGCCCCCTATCCCAAAGTCCCCCTGGAAAAGTCTCCTAAAAATAATCCTAGATCACTTTATATCCATAACTTTGTTACTCCTTATTATCTAAGAAACCAAAAATACATAGAAACCGATGGGAAAATTATATTAGATGCCGGATGTGGTAGTGGCTATAAAACTTTAAGTCTAGCAGAAGCAAATCCAGAAGCAAAAATTGTTGGAATCGATATTTCAGAAGAATCCGTAAAGTTAGCTCGTCAACGTTTGCAGTTTCACGGATTCGATAATGCAGAATTTTACTGCCTTACCCTGGAAGATTTACCTATATTAGGCATGGAGTTTGACTACATCAACAATGATGAAGTTCTTTACTTAATAACCGATCCAGTTTCAGGATTAAAAGCAATGAAAACGGTTTTAAGACCTAATGGAATTATCCGGACTAATTACCATAGCTCATTTCAGCGAAATCTATATTTTCGCGCCCAGGAAATGTTTAAATATATGGGTTTAATGGAGAATCATTCTCAAGAATTAGCCATTGAACTAGTTCGGGAAACAATGAAAGCTTTACAGGATCACGTCCATCTCAAGGTAACAACCTGGAAGCCTGAATTTGAAAAAGATGACGAGCGAGTTTTAGCTAATCATTTGCTTCAGGGTGATAAAGGCTACACTATTCCGGAACTTTTCTCCGCTTTAAGAGCCGCCGATTTAGAATTTATCAGCATGGTGAATTGGAAGGAATGGGATTTGATGTCTCTGTTCAAAGAACCCAATAATTTACCCGTGTTTCTGGGAATAAGTCTGCCAGAAATTTCAGTTGAAGAGCGGTTGCATCTCTTTGAACTGCTGCAACCCATCCATCGACTGCTTGATTTTTGGTGCGGTCATCCCAACCAAGCTCAATCCTACGTGCCAGTTGAGGAGTGGGCTGATTCTGACTGGCAACGAGTACGAGTTTATCTGCATCCTCAACTGAGAACTGAAAAGTTTAAGGATAATCTGATCACATGTGTCACCCAGCTCGTTATGTTAGAGATGAGTCAGCATCTGCCAATTCCTGAGGGAACCGTTACCATAGACAGCACCATGGCAGCCTGTCTCCTACCCTTGACAGAAGGCTCACAGTCGATGATGTCCCTGGTAGAACGCTGGAAAAAACTCAGACCCCTGCATCCAGTGACACTAGAGCCGACAGAAGAAGGGGATGCCTTTGAGCTAGTTAAACAGCTCCTGACTCGCCTAGAAGGCTTTGGCTATGTGCTTCTGGAGCGTCTCCCTTAAACCACAGAGACTCTCTGTGGCAAAATTTTTTGGCGTCAGGTGATAGGAAAATGAGTATAAGTGGGTAAGCTACCTTCAGGAGTTAAAAGTTAAACATCCCCCACCTCAAGGAGAACCGTCTATGAAGACTGAACTGCAAGCCAAGTTTCTGCAACACCTGAACCAAAAAAAACAGGATGACGGGGGTTTTACCCTGATCGAACTGCTCGTCGTGATCATCATCATCGGTATTCTGTCAGCGATTGCCTTACCTTCTTTCCTCAACCAAGCCAACAAAGCCAAACAATCGGAAGCCAAGCAGTATGTTGGTTCAATGAACCGGGCTCAGCAAGCCTTCTACCTGGAAAAAAGCGGATTTACAACAGAAATTGGTAGACTAGGTCTTGGTATCGCCACCCAGACTGAAAACTACAAGTACTATATTACAAGTACTGCTGCTACGACTTCGGTAGCCAATGCGGGGGAATCCACAAAAGCCCCACTAAAAGCCTATGTAGGAGGTGTGAAGCTAGGTACGATAGCGGCAACCAGTGAGGCAACTACTCTCGCCGTATTGTGTGAAAAACAGGAAATTGGTACGGGAGATCCATCGACTGGTGTTGTTTTTACCGGAAATCAGCCAACCTGTAACTCGCCTAGTTATGAATCCCTTGAAGGTAAGTAAGAGAGAACTCCCGGTTTTTATCTAAACTTTTACGAGAGTGGGTAGAAGACTCTACCCACTTTTTATATTTGTAGATAAGCGGCAAATTTTTCTTGTACTGTTTGAAATCATGACTTTCAATACTTTTTCATCGAATTTTGCTGATTTGCAACAGCAAGCTTATCAGTCTTTAACTCTCGGTGATTACGGCAAAGCTATAGAATTGTATAAGCAAGCGATTACAGCAAAGCCTACTGTTAAATTAAACTACTGGTACTTAGGATTAACCTTCTTGCTACAGGGTCAAGAAATAGAAGCTCAAACAACCTGGATGTTGGCTATAGGGGAGGGTAACGCTGAGGAAATAGATCTATGGACAGCAGAATTAATTCAGGTTTTACAAGCGGAAGCTGAACGCCGAGAGGCTCTTCCAGATTTCCCAGTTGCTTGGGCAATCCGCCAACATATCCGGGAGATTAGTCCAGCCGATATTAATAATCTATTGCATCTGATTTATCTGTATATCCAGCTTGAGACATTCACAGCAGATGAATTGACTGAGTTAGGAATCATTGAACTCCTAAAACATGAGCAATCTTTAGAACTTGAGTCTGATTTACTCCTGCAAGTGTTGCGGAATATTTTAGATTATGCCCCACTAGCACCTTTATCGTTTGAGTTTGCGGAGGCTTGCTTACCCCATATCTATAATTCCGAGGCTTTGATTAATCTATTGCTGTCAACCTCTCTCCACATAGCTTTTACCAGAATGGAGTGTGCCGTCGCCGCACGTTTTACAGAACTCTGTTTGCAGTTAGATGATAAACACCTGGAATCTTTAAGGCTTTTGGCTACACTTTATCAGAAGTCTGATCGACATGAACAGGGCATTAAAACGGCTAAATTGTGCTACTCATTATCCCAAACCTTAGCGGATAAGGTTTTTGCAAATTTCCATCTTCTTCGAGCGTTGATGACGGCTGGTGGACAGTGGGAAGAAGCTGTTTCTATCTTTCAGCGACAGGAATCTTTGCTGGAATTGTTGATTAAGGATAGTCCTAAAAATCTCGCTCAATCCACTACTTTGCGTCTGATCAACTCAACCTTCTTTCTGCCTTACTTTCGGGATAATCCCCTGGTTAATCAACGAATTAAAAATCAGGTATCTCAACTTTGTCAGTCTAATATTGAAGTTTATGTAAAAACTCAAGGAGAGCAATATCATCAGCGGTCAATAGTCAATCAAAAAATTGCGGCTTCTAAACCTCTGAAGATTGGCTATCTGTCTGATTGCTTGAGATCCCATTCTGTGGGTTGGTTAGCGCGATGGATCTTTGAGTATCATAACCACGAGCGTTTTCAAATTTATACCTATTTCATTAACTATAAACAAATTAACGATTCTCTCCAAGATTGGTATGTAGAAAAGTCTAATTTAGCTTATAAGGGAGGAGTTAATGGTTTAGAGATTGCGGATAAAATTTATCAAGATGAAATTGATATCTTGGTCGATCTAGATAGCCTTACTCTTGATATTACTTGTGAGGTGATGGCACTCAAACCAGCCCCTGTTCAAATTACCTGGTTAGGTTGGGATGCATCAGGGCTCCCTGCAATTGATTACTATATTGCAGACCCTTATGTTTTACCAGAGTCAGCTCAGAATTACTACAGCGAAAAACTCTGGCGCTTGCCCCAAACTTATATTGCTGTTGATGGTTTTGAGGTGGCTGTACCGACTCTGCGCCGCGATGAACTAGACATTCCTAGGGATGCCGTCGTGTATCTTAGTGCTCAGACAGGATACAAGCGGCACATTGACACAGCGAGATTGCAGATGAAAATTATTCAATCCGTGCCAAATAGCTACTTCTTGATCAAAGGATTGGGAGATCAAGAATCACTCAAAAATTTCTTTATCCAGATTGCAGCAGAAGAAGGTTTAAACAGTGATCGCCTGCGATTTCTACCTTGGACGGGTTCAGAAGCAACTCACCGAGCTAATTTGGATATTGCTGATGTTGTGTTAGATACTTACCCCTACAACGGTGCTACCACCACTCTAGAAACACTCTGGTTGGGTATTCCTTTAGTCACGCGAGTGGGACAACAATTTGCTGCTCGGAACAGCTATACTATGATGATGAATGTGGGTATAACTGAGGGAATTGCTTGGACGGATGAAGAGTATGTAGAGTGGGGTGTTCGTCTTGGCAAAGATGAAGTGCTGCGGCAACAAATTGTCTGGAAACTGCGACAGTCCCGGCAAACTTCTCCCCTGTGGAATGCTAAGCAATTTACCCGGGAAATGGAAAAGGCGTATGAACAGATGTGGCAAAGATATGTTCAAGCCAATCAATAGTCAGGGGTCAAGGTTGTCTCTATCGAAAATCCCAACATCCGGCTTCTAGCTGAACAACTCGCTTATCCTGCAAACTATTCAGTTCGCAAGCTGGAATCTTTTGTACTCCTAGCTGGGTCATTGCCTGTTTATTTTCATTCTCCAAAACAATCCGAGCTTGGATGTAAGATAGCAACGCTTCTCTATGCACTTGATCAAGTGTGCTAATCAAGGCAATTTCTGGTGTATCAGCCACCTCCCTCTCCTCTTGGAAAAGAAGATTCATTGTAACACTCGATAGAATGAGGTTAACATCCTCTTCAGCAACATCGCTGATGTCTATCAGTAAAGTCATACGACTACAATCCGGGTGGTTCAAAAGAGTTCTGATCACTTTTTCCAACCCTAAACAAAGGGATTCTTCTGACTCACACCAGTCTGGAAAGACAATGAAGTTAATATCTCTGAGGGGTATTAGTAATGAGTCTGTTGCAGATGTTCCAAGTTGGAGCGTCACTTGATTGTCTACAGGTGGCTTATGGGAACGAATAATGTTAAGAAAACGCAGAGCTGTGGGGACGGGACTGTAATTCTCAATTGCCCACATCCGACCTTCCTGAGAGATTTGTTCTAAAATGCCTGGGTCATTCGCAATACGATCAACTGTGTTTTGAATATTGTCGAGGTCGATTCCGATATAATGCCGCCAGTTTTCTGGCATTACGGGTAATTTAATGCCATATTTCTCAAAATCTACCTGAAAGGTAACGCATCCTGCAGCTAATGATTCCCAAAACCGCCAGCTATCCCACCATTCCACAAAAGTTTCTCCTGAACCAGAGTCAGGAACCATCCAACCTGCGAAGCTAGCACAAGCAACCGATTCTTTCAGGTGTTTGTAGTAAGTTGGATAGTGACGCTTACCTGTTTGAGTCCACTGTAAGTAGTGATACTCATCAACTGGGCGATGGTTAAAGCTATCGACAATTTCCTTAACTGGCAAAAGTGTTTGAATCTGAGGAAAAAACAGGTCGCGCACTATTCGCCTCAACGGATAATCAGCGTGTATAACCCCTTGGTCAACTCTCAGCCACCCTTGTTCAACTCTTACTTTGCACCAGTTAGATACTCTTAAAGTTTCTTGGTTAAGACGAAAGTTAACCAGCAAATGCCTATTTTTTTTTTGAAATTTTGGCAAGTTCATGGTTTCTTGCATGATTCGGTTAGAAAGCCCAAATGCCCAAGGTACAAAGTTTTTCGGATATTGTATTCCCCTATTGCAATGAGTTCTAAAGATGAAGTCAAAATCTTCAGTCCAAGAGGCTTTCGGTCCATCCAAATCATCTAAGTATACGGTAATATAGGTTCGGTCTGGAGAGAATAGATGTTCAGGAAAAGTTTGATGGCTGAATGTCCAGTTTTTATCTAGTACCACAACGTCACAATCTCTATGAGTGATACCGGGATGATGCCGAAATAGATAATTATTTCGTTGCGGTGTTATCTGCCAATAGTTGATGTTTGAATAAAATGGTATATCTAGTTTTTTTAATCCTTCAGCTATACAAATACTTAAATGAGAATATTTTTTATCACATAAATAGAAAAAAAATTTTTCCGTCCATAATGTTTTATTTACGGATGAATATGCCATACTTTTACTGTTCATAATAAAAAGGTATATTTATTTAACGTGACTGAAAAAAATATTTGCTCATTAAGCTGATCATGAACAACCTTTTTGGAGAACCGCTCTAGTTCCTCAAGCTGTCTGTTCAATAAGATGAAAGGCTATCAGCTTTTGCTTTTGTAATTGCTTGTTTATTTTCATGCTCTAAGACAAGCCGAGCTTTGAGGCGAGGTAAAAGGGCTTCCCATTGAATTTGACTCAACTTTCCCACTAGCGAAATCTTTACACTGTCACTAATATCCAAGTCTTCTTGTATGAGAATATTCATCACGACACCAGATAAAAGGAAATTTGCTTCCTCATCAGAAATGCCACTGGTGTCTATGAGAAGTGTCATGTAGCTTCTTTGGGAAGGTGTAGCTACTGATCTCACCGCTTTTGCCAAATCTCTTCCGATTACCTCTTCCGGTTGAAACCAATCTGGAAAGATAATTAAATTAATATCATTCAAATTCAATGGCAAGAGAGTAGCATCAACCAAGGCAGAACTTACTATTTCTGCCATTTTTGTCCAAGAGAACTTTTTCGCTTGTTCTAAACCAGCAGCAATTAGCGAGTTGCGAACATCGGGTTTTTGCACATCACAAAGCGCATTAACCATTCTATCAACATCATAATCATTCACATATAAGGCGGCTTCTCCCCCCACTTCAGGAATCGGACCATTCGGGCAAGTTATCACTGGGCAACCACAAGCCATTGCTTCAAGTACAGGGAGTCCAAAACCTTCATACTTCGACGGATAAACCAAGGCAACAGCACCAGAATAGGCTACTCTGAACTCCTCATCACTAAGGTATAGGGTATGGACAGTACTACCCGATGTATAGACTCTAAATTCTTCTGATACGAAAACGCTACTACCTGTACAAACAAGATCAAAACCTTGCCGGGTACAAAGTCGAGTAAATGCCCTCAAAAACAAAATAGTATTTTTATAGCCTCCCCCAGCACCAACCAGAATAAAGTAAGGTTTTGAGATACCATATTTTGTTTTAAACCTAATAATTTCTTCTTGGCTGGCTGGAGAAAAAATATTTTTCACTCCGTTATAAGCGACTGTTATTGATTCCTGCGAAATATTGGGAAAAAACGTGATTAAATCACGAGCTGTATTTTCCGAAACGGCAATATAAAAAGATGCATGTTGGATACCATAATGTTTTTCTCGCCACATCGGCTGGTTAAGATCCCAGCCTAGTAGTTCCGGAATCATGTCATGTGCCATAAACACCGATGGCGTTGATAGAGGTGTACTATAGTAAGTAGAAACAAATAAATCAGCATCCTCTTCATCACAGATTTGTTGTAGCATTTCGCGATCAGCATCTGTTTGACTATAGTCATAGGGGGCTATTAAACGATACCTAACACCTGAAAGTTTAGGGGCAGTTCCAGCTCGATCCAATAAAAGGATATTTTGAGAAAAGCCGTTACTTATCCACTCTTGTAACAAAGATATCCACACCCTAGCTATTCCTGTTTTGTAGAGCTGAAAAAACACACCATCAATGACAATTAGCATCTTTTTATTTAACTCATTCAATCGGTTTATTTGCTTATTTACACAAACAATATAATTAATATTAATAGCATTACAATTTTTACTTAAATTTATAAAATCCTGTTGTTGAACGACAAATTCGCTTATTATGTAAACTATCAACTTCACATAAAGGGGTTTTTTCTACACTGATATTTTCAACTTTAGGCTTATCTTTTTCCCAAACAAGACGATAGTCAATATTGTTAGAGATGGCTTCCCACTGGACACGAGTCATTTGTCCAACAAGAGCTATGTCTTCATCAGTGACATCATTTATATCCTCTTCCATCAATAAACTCATCGTGACACTCGATAAAAATAGAGCGGCTTCTTCTTCAGAAATATTACCATATTCCAGCAACAAAAGAATATGCTTTTGATCCGGATGATGCAAGATAGTTTTTAGTACAAGTTCTAACTCAGTCGCTAATTCCTCCTCAGACTGCTCCCAATCCCAAAAGAAAATCAAATTAATATCTCTAGTTTTTTTGAGAAGACCTAAAAATTCATCTTCAATTAAACTAGAATAAATGACTGGCTTTTTGTAAACAGTTTTTCGATAAGACAAACTTGTAGGAGACAGATCTAGTTTTAGGAAAAATGGTTCAATCTTATTCAGTTCAATTACGGCAATGCCATTGGCACAGGGCCAAGGACAATTATAATTAACATCAATCAATTGATTTTCTTCCACTTCCAACCAAATTTGAAAAGGGTTATGAACAGGGGGTTCTAGAAAAAAGCGTTTAAAGAAACTTTTCGATATAGCTTTTTTAGGAATTCTATACTTGTATTCCAGAAGTCCTAAATATTCTTCGCTAAATTGAATATACCATTCTCCATTTATTAACTTTCCAAAAGGTACTGTGATTAAAGCTTGACCACCAACTACCAATAAATCGTAAATTTTAGCAATTGCCTTTAGAGGAGCTTCCAGGTCGGAAACTTCATCATCTTCCCCATAGTATCCGGAAGGTTCAACACCTTGTCCAATATGTTCAACAGTGGAAATTGAGACTATTGCTTCATATTTTTTCTCAGATGGCAAATCCATCAAATCCACGTTATCTACACCTGGACATCGTTCAAATTTATCTACTATGCGTCTAGATCTAATACCGATATATTCGCTTAATGAATTCTCATAGAAATAGAGAACATTGCCAACTTCGAGAATTTTATTTTTCTCCTTTAAATGAGCTAGAAAGTCAAAAGCTATTGGAATCTCAATCGAGCGTTCAGCACTATTGTTGACAGGTATTCGATTGTAGTACAGCGGTTTACCTTTATATATGAAAGTACTTTTCCATTGCATTATTATATTCCTTTTTTTTACTAAACTATTATATAAATTTTAAAATATGCTGGGTTTATAGGTCATACTCCCTAATGTAATCTCGAATTTTCTTGACTACAGGTAGAGATTCTAGTCCTGACTCAACCAATTCTGGAACTTGAGCCAAACCCTCAATTATATTATCAGCAAAATTATAGCTTGGATCATTGCCATACCTCAAAGTTAAATACTCTAGAAGTTCCAAGGCATAATCAGTAAAATTTAAAACATCAGCTAGACAAGCCAGTTTGAAAATTCGCTCAGGTGTCTTTAGCTGAGTTTTTAGGTCTTCTCGAATTAGATCGCGGAAATAATAAGCATCTGCCCAGATTAGTGCTCCTGTATGAGGTTGGGATACAACAGGTGAACTTACCCGCCGCCCTCGTCCCGTAGTTACAACTAAATCCAACAGTGTAAACTCTTGTTCTCTGAGATATCGGTCGATATCACTAAAGAGAGGTTGGTCAACATATACAGGAGTGAATTCCACTTCAGTGACGATAGCAAGAACGCTAGAGCTTAAAATTTTAGCAGATCCTTCTAAAACAGCCAACTCTCCCCCTTGAACATCTAATTGTATAAAATCTATTTCATTAATATTTTCTGATACACAGAAATCGTCTAACGTGGTGGTCTCAATTTCCACCGTAGACTGTAGAGCAATTAGTTCTTTATATCCAGCAAATCGTTCCATATAGAGTTCATTAGGAGAATATAATGAACTGCAACCTGGAAACTTAGTTAAATATAATTTAGCTTGTCCTACCGAATTACTCAAAGCAAGAGGAATATGCTTTTCAGCCCAATTTACTTGTCGAGATTGAATCTCAGCATTCATCTGATTACAAGCATCTGGATCGGCATCAAAGCCATAAATAGTTAGATTAGGAGCAAAAATATCCCAGCCTTGAACGCCATAGTCATCTTGTGTGACTAATTTACGAGAACCAACAACAGCGATAGTTATTTGAAGTCGATTTAAATGACCACTTTTTTTCAAGTTAGGGAGAAATAATACCACAGTAAGATTCTCAAATTATTCACAATTTTATCTAGATCCAATTGAATCAATCAGGCTTCAGCAGTAATCCTAGGGGATTGGTAAAATGTAGAATGCATAATTAACTAAGAATTGGAAGTATGACTCATTAAAAATTGCGGCATTCATAATTTATCCACCTGCTGCTTTAACTCAGCCAATTTTACCTTATACCCTGCCTCCTGAGGATGCAACTCAACCAACCTTTCCAACGGCGCG
>CAKZMA010000176.1 GCA_937127375.1 uncultured Coleofasciculus sp.
AACCCTAATCACCTTTACTTGGTTTGTCAAGGTCGGGTGCGGCTACTGGGTGACAATCCCAGCCAAAAACGGCAGGTATCGGCGGGGGTACTCGAATCGGGTGAAAGTTTTGGCGCAGATACTCTAGTTTGCGATCGCACTTTACCCTACCAAGTCCGGGCGGTCAGTTCTGGTCTCGTGGCGCGGATGCCTGAAACCCAACTGAAGCAATGGGTTGAGCGGCTTCCTGATCTACAAGACTACCTCACCTCAACCATTAGCCACCGCCAACGCCTCCTCTTTCTCAACACCAACACCGAGTTAGCAGACATTCCCAGCCAAGATCTCCAGCAACTCCTCCCTTATTTAGACACCGAACAGATTCGGGCTGGAGAACCCTTAATCCAATCCACCCCAGCCGACGCGGGTCGTTTCTGGTTGCGTCACGGTGACATTGAAAGTCAAGGGGATGAGATTTCACCCCCGGATATTGGCGACAGTTGGGGATATCCTCAGACTATCCCAGAGGATTGGGTCGCCCAGACGGATTTATCGGGAGCATCCCATTTTGGAAACACCATTCCCAAAAGCAACGATATTTCAAGGGTTTCAGCCCCCTAAAAAGAGCGATCGCGCCAAATTGGGATGCTCCCGGCGGACGGGTGCATCTCTATCCACAAAAGCTTTATCACCCTCCATGTCTTCGCCATTGGCTTGCTATTATTTGGCATTAGTCGGACTTTGGGATGAATTGCAAGAAGTAACCGTATCCGTGGAACGCCTGAATGATGGAAGTTCGGTCAACAAATAAGTCTAACTGTTGTTCTTTAATCCGATTTTCCATTTCACCTCTCGGACAGTATTTTTTAGTATAAAGTTGAGAGGGTGTAATTTGAGAAGGAGGTAAAGAAGTGATTACATGACGAAGCTCTAAGCCTTCACTACCATAAGAAACTTTAGTAACCACTCTTCTTTGACGACTCCATGACTTTTCAGTTTGATGATAAATAGAGCGAAACCAAGTTGCGTTAGGAACCAACTTTCTCACTTCGTCTAAGTCTTCATTTTTATAAAAAAGGCTATCTATCAATTCAACAACGGGCAATAAATTTTCTTCGTATTCGTTTTTTGCTTTTTCAATAACATCGCAAGTTCGTAATTTGAATTGGCTATTCGTTGCCATCGCTATCACATAATCTACGCCTTCCTTATCCTCGCAGAAACTTATGATTTCTTCACGAACATAAGCACTATCGCCTCGCACTATGATATGTGTATCGTGCCATTTATCTCGAATTAAACCAATGATTCTCTGTAGTTCTTCCAATGCTCCTTCGGCTGGATCTACATTAGAAGGACGTAATCTTGCTACTAATAAATGATGCCCACAGAAAATATATAAAGGAGCATAGCACACCGGAAGATTTAACTTTTATTATCACTCAATTATATCAGATTTCAAGACTTTTTTGTTTCTT
>CAKZMA010000177.1 GCA_937127375.1 uncultured Coleofasciculus sp.
AAATTGCAACTCTCCCGTGGTAATCCAGAACAAGCCCTAGAAACCTGGCAAAATGCAGCCAATATCTATAGCCAAATCGGGGATATCAGTGGCGCCACCCGAAGCCAGATTAATCAAACCCAAGCTCAACGACGCCTAGGGCTCTATCGTGAAGCCCTTCATACCTTAGAGCAGGTGAATGAAACGTTCCAACAACAGCCAGATACTCAGCTCAAAGCTCAAGGACTTCACAGTTTAGGTAATGCGTTGCAAGCAGTCGGTAATTTAGAGCAAGCCGATCGCGTCTTGAGACAAAGTTTAGCGATCGCCCAAAAAATACCAGCACCTGAGTCTGTCGCTTCGACACTCCTAAGTTTAGGTAACACCGCTCGATTACAGCAACAATTCCAAGCGGCTTTGGATTTCTATCAACGCGCCGCCGCCGCATCTCCCTCACCTGCTCTTCAGATTCAAGCACAAGTCAATCAACTGAGTCTTTTAGTCGATCAGAAACAGGAGTCAAAGGCTCTGAAATTGGTGGCTCAAATTCATGCCACTCTGACTCAGTTACCCCTGTCTCGGATAGCCGTTAATGCTCGAATTAATCTGGCTCAGAGTCTGATGAAGATGGCTCAACAGCAAGAGGGGGAAGTTTTCGCGCCAAGTCATGGGGAAATTGCACAACTTTTAGCCACCGCCGTCCAACAGGCTCAGCGTTTAAACGATAAACGAACATTGGCTTATGCGTTGGGAAATTTGGGTGGGCTGTACGAGCAGAATAAACAGTGGAACTATGCCCAAGAATTGACCGAGAAAGCCCTGCTTTTGGCTCAAGGGATCAATGCGTCTGATATTGCCTATCGCTGGCAATGGCAACTGGGACGGCTTCTTATTGCAACCGGACATCGAGAGGGAGCGATCGCCGCTTACTCTCAAGCGGTTAACACTCTTGAGTCTTTACGCAGTGATTTAGTCGCCGTTAGCTCAGAGGTTCAATTTTCGTTTCGAGAGAGCGTAGAACCTGTGTATCGGGAGTTAGTCGGACTACTGTTGCAACCGGGCGCAGCACCAGAGCAAGCCAATTTGATTAAAGCACGGGACGTTATTGAATCCTTACAATTAGCAGAGTTAGACAACTTCTTTCGGGATGCTTGCCTAGATGCGAAACCGACTCAAATCGACCAAATTGACCAAACAGCCGCCGTTTTTTATCCAATTATTTTAAGCGATCGCTTGGAAGTCATTGTCGCCCTACCGGAGCAACCCCTGCGTCAATACACCACGTTCTTGCCAAAAGAGCAAATCGAGCAGACGATTGAGAGTTTACTGAATGGGGCGACAATTCGCCGTCTACGGTTGTCTTCAAAAAACATATTAAATCCTGCACAACAAGTGTACAACTGGTTAATCCGCCCCGTTGAAGCCGAACTAGCCGCCAGTGGCATGAAAACCTTAGTTTTTGTTCCCGACGGAGTGATCCGAAACCTGCCACTTTCAGCCCTACATGATGGCGAGCGCTACCTGATCGAGACCTATAGCGTCGCGATCGCGCCGAGTTTGCAATTAGTAGATCCTCAACCTTTAGCCCAGGAAACACTCAAAGTTCTCGCCTTTGGATTAAGTGAAGCTCGTTTAGGGTTCCAACCTCTACCAAACGTTCTGTTTGAATTAGAGCAGATCGAGACTGAGATGGAGAGCCAAGTCGTACTGAATGATTCATTCACCAAGGTGAACTTTCAGCAGGCGATCGAGACTTTTTCGTTCCCCATTGTTCACTTAGCCACTCACGGTCAGTTTAGTTCTAGTGCTGATGACACCTTTATCCTGTCCTGGGATAGCCATATTAGCATAAAGGATTTCGATGATCTGCTGCGAACTCAACAGGGAACTCGGACTGAGCCGATTGAATTACTCGTGCTTAGTGCTTGCACAACTGCCAAAGGGGATGAAAGGGCGGCTCTAGGGTTAGCAGGAGTTGCTGTTCGAGCCGGGACACGCAGCACCTTAGCCTCGCTTTGGGTGGTCAGTGACGAAGCCACAGCGTTGCTAATGACTACATTTTACGAGGAATTAACCAAAAATCACGCCACAAAAGCTGAATCCCTGCGCCTTGCTCAACTCAGGATTTTGCAGGAGCAGAAGTTCGCTCATCCCTATTACTGGGCGCCATTTGTGCTCGTGGGTAATTGGCTATAAGTAGGTGGACACAAAAGCTTACCTGACAAGGGATTGACCAAAACTAGACGTGGAGAAAACTATTACGCACTCAAACTAGAAGGAGTGCGATC
>CAKZMA010000178.1 GCA_937127375.1 uncultured Coleofasciculus sp.
GACAGTGCCATAGTCGGGATGCTCAAAACGAGACGTTGTCGCTTGACACCAGAAGAGAGTTCCATCTTTTTTTACATTATGAACTTGGTAAGTATATTCCCCATTTTTAATTACCTGTTCGGTAATAGTATTGGTAATATCTTTAGAGCTAATGTCCTCATCTTCATAAGTAATAATAGACACGGGTTTGTTTTTGAGTTCACCACGTTCATAGCCAAACATCTTCTCAAACTTGGGATTAGCATAAACGATTATCCCATCAGTCGCACTAACTAAACAAATTCCTTCTGCCATGTTTCGAGTAATCACAGCCTGTAGTTTTATGTCTTTTTCCGTTTGTTTGCGAGCTGTGATATCAGTAACCCGGACTAAATTAATAGGCGTATCAGCAACATGAATTCGCTTGACCGCTAAGTTGCCCCAAAAGTGTTTCCCTTTTTTGGTGATATATTCAACTTCTTTACTCCAAACGCCGTACTGATTAATGGCTTGATTGATACTGGCTAACTCGTCTGGTGTGAATCGGGACTTTTGTAGGGTATGTCCTTCAATATTAGTCAGTTCAGTTTCACTAGCTGCTTCAAACAACTCAACGGCAGATTGATTACAGTCAAACGTCAATCCCGTCTCTGGATCAACTAAAAATAGGGCATCAGTGGACTCATTAAAAATCGCTTCTTTCAGTTCTCGACTGCGACTTAGGGCGAACTCTGCTTGTTTGCGATCGCTGATATCCACGAAATACCCAACAACCTCAATAGGTTGACCCGTTTCATCCCGAATTAACTTCCCTTCATCCAAAAGCCAGCGATAGGTTCCATCCTCATGGCGGAAACGGTATTCAAAGGAGTAATTCCCCCGCTTTAACCGTTGGGGTAATTCCTGGAGAATCAAGTTAATATCCTCAGGATGAATATGATTGAGCCAGAAATTAGCCCCGTTCAAAAATTCCTGTGCGACGTAACCCAGAATATTCGCGACATTTTCACTAATGTAAGTCAGCTTATAATTTGGATCAGGCTGGGTACTAAAAATCACCGCAGGGCTAGAGGTGAGGAGATATTGCAGGCGGTGTTGATGGTGACGTAATTGATCTTCGGTGGATTTGCGATCGCTAATATCTTGAATCTGAGTGATAAAGTAGAGCGGTTGATTCTGGGAATCACGCACCAAAGAACAACTTAACAGAATCCAGACGATCTGCCCCTGTTTGTGGATATAGCGTTTTTCCATTTGATAGAAGCGAATTTCACCCGCGAGTAACCGTTTTGCCAAGGTGACATCGGCGGCTACATCGTCGGGATGGGTAATCGCCTGAAAGGTGGTAGCGAGTAATTCAGATTCCGAATAACCGATCATCTGACAGAGGCTTTGATTAACTTTCATGAAACGCCCGTCTACATGAACCAATGCCATGCCAATCCTCGCATAGTCAAAGGCATTGCGGAATCGTTCTTCGCTTTCTTGTAGGGCGGCTTGCGCCTGGATAGATGGCTGAGTTTGCCGTTCAATCTCCCTCATGGCTGGAGGGTCAAGTCCCACACCTGGCACAGCGTCTGGGTTGAGCGCCAGCAACTCCACCTCAGCCCGGTGTAAGCGATCGCGCAAATCCTGTATTTCTTTTTGGAGTTTTTCTTTAACTTGATTATTCATATATCTGTCTCCAACTAACATAAATTTTTCATGTTAATTTTGCGCTTAAAATTATTACAATAAAGTTTTACTTCTCTACGGCAGACCTATATTGATATGTTCAATCTAGCAAAAATTATAAATTATTAAACCTAAAAATTAACAAAAATTAACTTCATTCACGAACTAATAATAAATAACTCAAAAAAAGCAAAACTTGCTTAACATTAAAATGTAAAATTTTTGTGAATATATCATGGGGCAAAAAGGTACCATCTAGCTATCAATTGAGCAACTTTCCTAGTAGAGACGTTCCGGTGGAACGTCTGGGAACTTGTCATCCCGCCAAAGCGAGAAAGCTACTTTCTTCCGGCAGAGCCGCCGTGTGGAAGCGTTATCCCTTCACCATTATTATGAAAATTGAGGTGAAAAATCCTGTTGAGAAAGTTGGCTCCAATTTCTTTTATTTCAATGGAACGGGTACGGTTCGATACTCAGCGACTCAATCACCCGGAAATAGCTGGTATCGAGTATCAACAAGGAGAACTTTTGGGTTACGAAGTCCGGGAGTATCTATTGACCAAATGGAATCGCCAATGTGCTTACTGTGGAGCTTCTGACGTTCCCTTACAGGTGGAACATATCCACCCCAAATCCAAGGGCGGCAGCAATCGGGTTTCTAACCTATGTTTGGCTTGTCAACCCTGTAACCTCAAAAAGGGAACCCAACCGATTAAACAATTTCTCGCGATGCAATTAACCAGCGACCTGCGGTACAGCGTGGGTTAGCACTTTTGAGTGAAAAACGGGTCAGCAACATGGATAAAAAAGCACGAGAAGCCTTATTTGGTTCCCGTCAATTAGATCAGCGATGATTTGTCATTGGTCATTGGTCATTGGTCATTGGTCATTGGTCCTTTGTCCTTTGTCCTTCGTTATAGAGTTCATCTGTCATGCTGAGTGGAGTCCGGAGCGAAGCGGAGGAACGAAACGAAGCATCTATCCAGATTCTTCGCTTCGCTCAGAATGACACGTTAGAACAGAACTGTTAACGCTCCAGTAATTACGATTGCCGAAGCCAAAAATGAAAAAATTAAATCAGGATTTGGTCAATGTATTGCCGAAATGGTCGCCGCCCAGATATTTAATCAAAGAGCCGGAAATGAAATTGATAAAATTTATGGTGCTGTAACAACAGGGACAGCTTGGCGATTTTTGGTCTTAGAGGAACGTACCGTATTGATTGATCAGTTAGAATACTATATTAAGGAAGTCGATAAGATTTTGGCAATCCTCTTACAACCCATTCAAGCTTATTTGTCAAGAAGCACCGGAGGAAATGAGATATGTTAAAAAATCTGACGATAAAAAATTTTCGCTGTTTCAAACATTTTGAGCTTCAGCAGCTAGGTAGAGTTAACTTGCTTGTTGGCAAAAACAACAGTGGGAAGACGTCAATACTAGAAGCGATTCAACTTCTATGCTCCAAGGGTAATCCTGAACCATTACTTGAAGCTCTGACGAACAGAGGTGAATATTGTTGGAGTGATGATATTAGAAGAGAGCGTGAACTTGATATCTGTCATCTTTTTCACGGTCATGAAATTGAATTAGGCAGTGAATTTTTAATATTGGCTTCAAATGATAATATTGAAAATAAACTGTTCGTATCTATAGTCAAACAATCGATTAATTCCAAGGCAGATTCGGAGATTGAGTCTGATGAATCTACCAGTGTCGTTGAAGAATTTTCAGATAATTCAATAGAACTTGGGTTTAAATTTTTGTGGACTGATGGCAATAAGCCAGAGAATTGGAAACACATTTTGTCATCTAATGGAGGACTATCTGAAGATTATATTCGTCGATGGCGATTTAGAGGTAAGCAATCAAAAAATGCAGCAATAAATCAATATATCACATCATCATCTTTAACAACCAAAAACATGATAGAGCTATTTGATCAAGTAGTTCTAACAGCCGATGAAATGCTTGTCTATAAAGCACTTCAGACGATTGAACCCAAAATTGAGCGCATTGCTTCTATTACATATGAATATGAAAGCCGCAGAACTTCAGAGTCTCGTGGTGGATTTGTCGTGCGTCTTGCTGACAGTGATCAGCGCGTTCCAATTGGAAGTATGGGGGATGGAATATGGCGGATGTTGGGTCTAGCATTATCAACGGTATCTGCTAAAGGTGGAGTATTGCTAGTTGATGAAATTGATACCGGACTTCATTTCACCGCGATGGAGGATATGTGGAAACTTATTTTGGAAACAGCCAAAAAACTCAATGTTCAAGTTTTCGCGACGACTCACAATAGTGATTGTTGGACTAGCTTGGCTAGCATTGCCAGTCAGGAACAAGACACTGAGGATGGAATTACAATTCAACGAATAGAACCGGGGAAAGAAACAGGTGTCGTTTTCACTGAACGTGAGATTGTCATTGCGGCTCAACGAGGGATTGAGGTACGTTAGAAATGGCAAGCAAAGAAATGGCAAGCAAGTATTATCCGAAGAAGCTTATTGTAGAGGGAGATCAGGACAAACGAGTTATACCAGAGCTAATTGAAGCTAATGGAATTCCTTGGATAGACATAGGGGAAAAAGTCCCCTACATCGACTCCTTTGGAAGTGATAAATTTATTGATGCAGATGTAATCTCCACAGAACTGAAAGCGTCAGAATTGACAACATTAGGGTTAATCGTGGATGCGGATGATAATTTATCTGCACGCTGGGACAGTATCAGAAACGCCTGCTTAAAAAGTATGCCTAACTTTCCGGAACAATTGCCAAAAACTGGATTAATCCATAGTACAAATGGAATAAAGTTTGGCGTCTGGATTATGCCCGATAACCAAAAGTGCGGAATGCTAGAGACATTTTTAGCCTACATGATACCCGATGAGAGTGAACCATTTTGGCAATACGCCCAAGACGTTGTAACAGAAGCCAAACATAGAGACGCACCCTTTATAGATGCTCATTTGGATAAAGCGAATATCTACACCTGGTTAGCATGGCAAAATCCACCCGGACGACAATTGCATAACGCTATCATGGAGCGTATTTTGAATCCCCAACATCCCCAAGCTCAACTGTTTATGACTTGGTTTAAGGACTTGTATGACCTATAATTTGACAAGTTTCCAGGACTTACCCCTGATTATCGCCATCTGAGACGTTACTGTCTGAGTCTTTCACTCAACATACTTTTTCACAAGAAAAGATACATCCTCTTGATGGGAATGTCTCAACTCTTGAGCTTTATTTATGGCTGCCTTCATATCATCATAAGGACCTGCCCAGAGGTAAGACCTCACTAATTGATCATCACCAGCCAGTGATCCATAAACCATATAATAAACCCCATAACGGGTATTTTGATCCGAGTCAATAACTTTCCTAAGCATAAGAGTTCCTCGATTGGACTTTCACACGAAATCGAATCGTATTTGGCTGGATAAGACTGTATGATGCCTAACAGCGTAAAGTCAAATCGAGTGCGGCTGATTCCCCCGATAGACTCATCTGACTGTTTGTAGTCAGCGCTGTCTTCGCTTCTGGCACTAAAGTGCCTACTACAAAACCCGCTTAAGTCAGTGAGATTTAAATTAAAATAAGAATTTCCCCGTTCCATCATGTCCCCAACCATTGCCTTAATTGCCCACGATCGCAAAAAAGACGATATTGCTAACTTTGCCAAACAATACACCCCCATCCTCTCCCGTTACCGCTTAATCGCCACCGGAACCACCGGACAACGCATTCACGACCGGAGTAAGTTAGAGGTTGAGTGTCTATTATCCGGTCCTTTGGGCGGAGATGCCCAAATCGCGGCGGAAGTGGCTACAAGTCAGGTGGTTGCGGTGATTTTTCTCATCGATCCCCTTTACGCTCAACCCCATGAACCGGACATTCAGGCATTGTTACGCATCTGTAATGTTCACAATGTCCCTCTGGCTACTAATCTTGCCACGGCTGAAGCCATTATCGCCAATTTTGCCAAAAATCGCTTTGCTTACCTAATTTTTAACCCTGTTTCGGGTCAAGGCAACGCCGAGAAGGATTTAACGCTGATTCAGCAGCTCTTAAAACCCCAATTGCATCTAGATATCCACTTAACGACGCCCGATCGCTCTTCGGTAGAGTTGGCGCAAGAGGCGATCGCATCGGGTGCCGATCTGATTATCGCCTCCGGTGGAGATGGCACCGTCTCGGCTGTCGCGGGTGCTTTAATTGGTAGCGAGATTCCCTTGGGGATTATCGCCAGAGGAACCGCTAATGCGTTTGCAGTGGCGTTAGGGATTCCCACAAATCTTCGCGCCGCCTGTGAACTGATTTTATCAGGCATTACTCGGGTGATTGATGCCGCACGGTGCAATCAGCATCCGATGATTTTGCTCACAGGGATTGGCTTTGAAGCCGAAACCGTAGAACGAGCGGATCGAGAGACGAAAAAACGCTTAGGTGTCTTAGCGTATATTTTGGCAGGGATGCAGCAACTCAACGAACATAGTGTGTTTGAGACAGAATTAGAGATTGCCGGGATTACCAGTCAATGTCAAGCCGCCGCCATCACCATCGCCAACGCAGCACCACCAACCTCTTTGATGGCACAGGGAATGGGACAAGTGATTGCCAATGATGGGTTATTGGAAGTCACGATTAACACCCAAAACACTAAAATCGAAGCCATGGATGCGATCGTGGATTTACTCGGTGCTGCATTAATGCGGAGAGCCGCCCGTCGAGAGGATACAATTTGTTTACGGACGGGACAAATTAAGGTAAGTACCAATCCTCCCCAAAAAGTGGTTGTTGATGGGGAAATTATTGGCACCACTCCAGTCACGATTGAATGTATTCCCCAGGGATTAACCGTGATTGCTCCCCTGGAGGTGTCAAAACCTGCGGATGAACAACCACCTGTCACTGAACCAGAGTGAATACTAGGAGTTACAGATGAGTAATCAGCATGATCTCGATCAACGCAAGCTTTTATCCGCGCTATGCCATGGCTCAATCTTTTTGAGTTCAGTTGTTATTTCTGTGGCGATCCCCATTGTAATTTTGTTCGTGACGGATGATCCGATTGTCAAGGCAAATGCCAAAGAAGCCCTCAATTTTCACATTAACCTTTATATCTATGCTTTTGTTTCGATCCTGCTAATCGCTGTCATCATTGGCTTCTTCTTACTGGCTATTTTAGGCATCGTTAGTCTGATCATGCCGATTATTGCTCTGATTAAGGTTCTGGATGATCCCAACCAACCCTACCGCTATCCGTTTATTTTCCGCTTGGTGTAGGTGATGACGATTGGGAAAGCTCTTTGGCATCCTCCACCCTCTACTTTAGTCCTCTCCGCTCAAGAGATTCATGTCTGGCGGGCGGATCTAAATCAACCGATCGCACAGATCGAGAGATTAGCACAACTCCTTTCCCCAGATGAACAGCAACGGGCAAAGCGATTCTACTTTGAGCGCGATCGCAACCATTTTATTGCAGGTCGGGGAATTTTACGGACAATCTTAGGTCGCTATTTAAACCAACCGCCCGATCAAATCCAGTTTGACTATAGTCCCCGTGGCAAACCCACTCTGGCAACCAGCAACCCTAATCAAACACTGGGCTTTAATCTGTCTCATTCTCATGGATTAGCCTTGTATGCTCTATCCTCAACCCTGAAACTAGGGATCGATCTCGAATATCGGCGTCCGATGCCTGATGCAGAGAAACTCGCACAACGTTTCTTTACGCCAAGAGAATATGCAGCAATTCAGACTCTGGCTGGGGATCAACAACAACTCGCATTTTTCAACGGTTGGACACGCAAAGAAGCCTATTTAAAAGCAACCGGTGATGGGTTAGCCAAGTTGTCAGAGATTGAGGTATCTCTGATGCCAGGAGAAGCGGCTAAACTGTTGAGTATTGCGGGAGACTCTAACGCGGCGTCTCATTGGTCACTTTTTCCCCTGATCCCAGCATCGGATTATGTGGCGGCTGTTGCGGTATTAGGGCAGAATTGGCAGATCAAATGCCTTGAGGTAGAGACGCGCCATGGCGCGTCTCTACTTTGACTTTCAGGTTGTTACATAAGACATAAGACATAAGACGAATGACGAATGACATAAGACATAAGACTTACACTATTTCAACGCGATCGCAGATTGTTTGACCAAACAGTGAATCTTGCTCAACTTCTGGCGGGTGAGGAGGAGCCACCAGAATTACAGCATTATGCTGAGAGACGATCACCTCTGGATCAAAAATAAATTCACTATAGTCAGCCAAATCATCTAATCCCAACACATTTAAGACGATCTCAGATAAAACCCAAGTCGTCACTTTGAAACATGCCTTTTTCCACTGCTTATGCCTATTCATCGGTTTTAGGCTCCTGCGATCGGTGGTTGAGGTTTTGCCTTCTGGCTCGAAGATTGGTGTTTCGAGCAGTACCATCACTGTTAGCGGCTCAATCCCTACTGGTACATTCAGTGCGATTACCTTGATTTCAGCAATCTTTACAAAAACTTGTCCAGAACTTACGCATTTCTTTATCTTGACTGTGTTGAAGGCTACACATCTTGACTACACCCTGTTTCCTGCGTTAGTTCCTTGTTGATGCCAAGCCCTAAATACTCACAACTTGGCTTTCATTCAATACCCTAACTAAAGTTATGTAAAGCATCACACCTTCAACCTGGCGCTTTAAGTAAAGTTTTGATGAAATTTAGCGTGGGGAGATAAAAATCAGCAATACCCTGCTAGTCGTCAGGGTTTCCAGGGAGATGGGGTGAGGGGGTGAGGGGGTGAGAGGGTGAGAGGGTGAGGGGGGGTTCATACCAAACCTGGCGATAAATAAGTTCTAATTCACTTCCCACCTCTGCAAAGTAATCCATTTGCTGGGAGTGTAACGTGACGATAGTTCGGAGAATTAAAAGCGCAATAATTGCCACAATCATACCCGCTGCTGTAGTAATTAGCGCTTCACCAATACCTCCAGCTACTTTTGTCGCCTCAACGGTTGTCCCACCTCCACCAATTTTTAGGTTATTGAATGTACTAATTAAACCCGTAACCGTTCCCAATAGACCCAATAGAGGCGCAACCGCTACAATAGTTTCCAGGAGTTTTTCACCTTTTCGCATTTTGATCAATTCTTTATCACCGGCAGCTTCCATGGCTAAACGAAAGGTTTCTGGTGTTGGCTGTTTCAGCTTGAGGGGTGCATAGAGAAAGCGACCAATGGGCAACTTTTGAGCCGATTCAGCGATGTCTTTAGCCTGTTCTAAATTCGACTGTGCTGCCTCTAGCACATCGTTAACCAGGGTCGCTTCTTGGCTTAATAATCTAAACCAAAACCAAGCACGGTCTAGCCCACATGATATCGTTAGTATAGATAATCCCAGCAGGGGCAGCATGACGAAACCGCCTTGGATTAATAAATCATAGACTCTTGTCATTTTAAATCTCAGACTAATTCCGCACAATGAACCCTGGTAACTTTTATCTTATAACGGTACAGACCTATTGTCCAACAGGTAAGGAATTAGATTCCCGACGGACTCGGGTAGTAGATTTATCTTCAGTTTAAGTCTTTCGCGATCGAGCCTGGAGTTGATTTAATGTGCTTTTGGGTTTATTTCACTGTCAAATTACAAATTGTAACTTTATGTTCTTTTCCTGTTTTTTTTAGATTCAATGAATGACAGCTCTTTAAAAAGGTTACGAATTTAGCGTTGATATTTAAACCTTTAAGTACCTGAGTAATTCCTTGTTTATGCTGTTTACAGAATTCAGTACCCACATTAGAAATGGGAACAGAGGTTTGACCTGAATTCGCCATGAGTCTTTTGACAATTCTAGCTAACTCTTGTTCTAACTCAACCTTGGAGCGAATCGTTTTATTTAAAGAACTCTCTAAAGCTGTAGATTCAGGCAAGACATTGGAGTTAGGCGTGAAATCTGAAGGATTGCTTTCAAATAAGGTTACATATAACCCTGACGGTTCCGGTAAATCATGTAACACAAACTCCTTCGGATAATCGCGAAAAAAATCTTGAACGGTTTTGCCAGGACAGTAAAATGAAACTAAGTGACTCATTGTTGTCTGGTCATGGCTGCAAAATAGAGTAGAAACCTGAGACAGTTTCACCCAAGGATTTCCGGTGCGAGTTTGTTCCATTCTAATAATCGCTTTGATTTGATTAATAAATTCTTCTAGACCAGGGATTTCCGGGGGCGGATTCAGAGAATGGGTTTGAGTTTGGTTGGTGTCACTATTTAAAACGGTGATAGTATCCCCTTTTAAAACGGTGATAGTATCCCCTTGTTTGCGAACTAAATAGACGGTAAATCCATGGGTTTGCAGCGTATTATAAAGATGAGTCATCCCGCCATCTGAGGAGCAAACCAATATTTCCCTTGCATTGGGATAATGGATAAAAATTGATGCTCCCACTGTTGCCATTTTCATATCGGCACTATCTTTACCCGGTGGGACGTGAATCAATTCATATCCACGACTGTGGAATTCTGCGTCTTTTTTCCCTAAACTACGCCAATTGGCAAAGGCAACTTTAATTTGAATTTGATAGGTACAGAGTTTTGCCAGGAATCTTTCAGTTTCGATATCAATTTGTAGGTTTTCGGCGTCGAGTAAAAGAATGGCAATACCGGGGGAAGGATTAGTCACTGAAGCCGGAGAGGGTAAAGCGTCTGAACTATCTGAACTGACCAATTCCGGCGACGAGGATGGGGACGTTTGGGGAATTGAGGACTGTAGAGTTTGAGTCAATTCACCAAAACTTGGTTGGGAAAAATATCTGGGAAGGAGTAAGATTTCCAAGAAACGCCGTAGGTTTATCAGTTTGGCTTCCTTGTCCTCAGCTTGAGTCAGTCTAGCTTTTAGCTTCGTGATCAAGACAGACTGATTGTGGGAGGTGTGCCAAGGAATCGTTCTGTACTTTTGTTTGAGGAGTTCCGGATGCTGCTGTTGGATATCCAGGACGATTTGGTAAACGCGATCGCAAATTTGATCAATAGTCACTGTATCAGTTGCCAATGGCACGCTGGACGGATCGGACATATCACAAAGTAGTACAGAGAATGGCGTATGCATCCATAATAAAAGAAAGAAAAAGCTTTACACATCTTAACTATGGCGAGAGATCTGCGGACATTCATCCAGCTTTTAGAGGAACGGGGACAGTTGCGTCGGATTACGGCGTTGGTTGACCCGGATTTAGAAATTGCCGAGATATCCAATCGGATGCTACAAGCAGGCGGACCTGGACTATTATTTGAGAATGTCAAGGGTTCATCATTTCCCGTCGCCATCAACTTGATGGGAACCGAGGAACGGGTGTGTTGGGCGATGAATATGGAACATCCCCAAGAGTTGGAAACATTGGGGAAAAAGCTGGGAATGCTGCAACAGCCGAAACCACCGAAGAAAATTTCCCAGGCGGTGGAGTTTGGCAAGATTTTATTTGATGTCGTCAAAGCCAAACCGGGACGCGATTTTTTTCCCGCCTGTCAGCAAGTGGTGGTGGAAGGAGACGCCCTAGATTTAAATCAACTGCCCTTAATTCGTCCTTATCCAGGGGATGCGGGCAAAATTATTACCTTGGGGTTGGTGATTACCAAAGACTGTGAAACGGGTACTCCTAATGTGGGTGTGTACCGTCTGCAACTGCAATCCCGGACTACCATGAGTGTTCATTGGTTATCGGTACGGGGTGGGGCGAGACACTTACGCAAAGCGGCGCAAAATGGCAAGAAACTAGAAATTGCGATCGCACTTGGGGTTGACCCCTTAATTATTATGGCAGCCGCTACGCCGATTCCCGTAGACCTTTCCGAATGGCTGTTTGCTGGACTCTACGGTGGTTCTGGGGTGCAACTGGCAAAGTGCAAGACGTTAGATTTACAAGTCCCGGCTGACTCCGAGTTTGTCCTAGAAGGGACAATCACACCAGGGGAGGTATTACCTGATGGACCCTTTGGTGATCACATGGGCTATTACGGCGGCGTCGAAGATTCCCCAGTGATTCACTTCCACTGCATGACCCATCGCCAAAACCCCATCTATCTTACCACCTTCAGTGGGCGTCCCCCCAAGGAAGAAGCAATGATGGCGATCGCACTCAATCGGATTTATACGCCAATTTTACGCCAACAGGTCTCCGAGATTGTGGACTTCTTCCTCCCCATGGAAGCCCTCAGTTACAAAGCTGCGATTATTTCCATTGATAAAGCCTATCCTGGACAAGCGAGACGGGCGGCTTTAGCGTTTTGGAGTGCGTTACCCCAATTTACCTACACCAAGTTTGTAATTGTTGTGGATAAAGATATTAATATCCGTGATCCGCGTCAAGTGGTGTGGGCAATTAGTTCCAAAGTAGACCCGACGCGAGATGTCTTTATTCTGCCCAATACGCCCTTTGATAGCTTAGATTTTGCCAGTGAAAAGATTGGTTTAGGTGGACGCATGGGGATTGATGCAACAACTAAAATTCCTCCCGAAACTGAACACGAATGGGGCGAACCATTGGAATCCGATGCTGATGTTGCGGCTATGGTGGATCGGCGCTGGGTCGAGTATGGCTTAGAGGATTTGGAATTAGGAGAGGTTAATCCGAATCTGTTTGGCTATGATATGCGGTGAACAGATTTGTAAGTGATTAGGAGATAACCCTTGACCGAACCCAAAAAAAGAATCAAACCTTCTGCCCAAGACCTGGAAAATGAAGTACAAGCAATGCAGGAACGCGGCGTTACGAATGCGGAGGTTCTTCAAGCCATGGCAGTTATTGCTGATAAACAAGGTGATTCGACCTTAGCCAGAAAACTCGCCAATACAGCCGAGGAGTTAGTCAAAGAAAGCCAAATTTAAATCAAAACCATGTCCTCTTTCCGAAGTGAAGGGTCACGCGCCATGTCTTAGAGCAAAGCGAAGGATTA
>CAKZMA010000179.1 GCA_937127375.1 uncultured Coleofasciculus sp.
AATTATTATTGTTGAAGGCTGACGATGATACTCCTGATTCCCCTATCTTTAAATCGAGAAACGGGGGAAAGCCCATCAGCCGGATTCAAACCTGGCGAATAGTCAATGAAGCGGCAAAACGGGTAGGGATTGATAACGTCAGTCCGCACTGGCTGCGTCATGCCCACGCTAGTCATAGCTTAGATCGGGGTGCGCCCATTCATTTGGTGCAGCAAACGCTAGGTCATGCGTCGGTGGCGACGACTGGGCGCTATTTGCACGCTCGACCAATGGATAGTAGTAGCTTATATTTGCCTTGACTAAATCTAAATGAGGAGAAAGCCCTGACCCACGAACACAAGCAACTTAGCCTATTTCAGGATCTAAAGCCCAAGCGTCGGCTAAAAAACCGAGGCTTAATGATGGATGCGGATGCCTTGAAACGCTGGAAATCCCAGATATTTAACTATCAACAGCACGTTCGGAAAATCCAACCAACCAAACAAATTCCACTTTTTGACTTATCTCCAACATATTGCGACCCGGATCAAATAGATCCATTCAGTCTACGATTACACTCCATACATTTTTGGGAGTATCCTGCCGACAGTCCAGGCGACGCCTGCCTGTATTTTGTCATTGATAATTCGCTTCCCTTACTGCTGTATGTTGGGGAAACTTGTCGATCATACCAGCGCTGGAAGGGAGAGCATGACTGCAAACATTATCTTGGCAAATACCACGATCTACATTATCGATACAATATCGAAAGGGCTGTCAATATTGCGTTTTGGTGGGATGCTCCGATGTCCCGTCAGCCTCGTCAGGAGTTGGAGTTAAGCCTGATCCACAAATGGAAACCACCGTTCAATAAAGAAAATTGGCAACGGTGGGGTCAGCCATTTGGAAAATAAATAATGGACAGGAGGATAGTGCGATCGCGTCCATTTTCCTCTTTTAGCTTTAAAATTTCAGTCAGGGAACTATACAAAAGCTATCAAAATGCAATCTCTAGGAAAAATAGCACTGTGGATACTATCGGTCTTTTTTATCCTAATCGGGCTGGCGTTTCTGACGACAAGCGTTTCTGCCGCGTTAATGGCGCTGCTAATAGGGGTGATTTTACTCCCGCCAATGGTCGGATATGTTAACTATCCGCCCTTCAAAATAATTCGTTGGGCTATTGCTGGGTTAGCGTTTGTCTTATTTGTAGCATTTGTACCCCCTTCCGAAACAGAGAACCTAGCCCAACCAGACCAAATACAACAGCAATCCCAAATCTCACCTACTCCCACAGAGGAAACTCCGAGTCCAAGTCCAACCCAGAAAGCAAATCCTACCAATCAAGCGACTATAACAGAAACTCCTTTTGTTAACAGAATCAAAGACGGCGATACTTTAGAACTTAGACGGGGCGATGAATTATTGACGGTTAGGTTGGTTTGTATCGATGCGCCAGAAAGCAACCAGCCATTTGGAGAGCAATCAGCAAACCGCCTTGGTCAATTGCTTCAAGTTGGTCAAGCCGTAAGAATAGAACAGAAAGGGCGCGATCGCTATAACCGAGTTTTGGCGGAAGTATTTGTAGATAGTCAATCGATCAATCTGACTATGGTTCGAGAGGGGTATGCAGCAGTTGCTTATCGTAATTATTTGGATAATTGCGATAGAGGGCAGTATTTGCAGGCTGAAGAGACAGCTAAGTCAGGACAATTGGCATTTTGGAGTCAAGAGAACCCAATTTTACCGTGGGACTGGCGGCGAGGTGTAAGAGTGGCTGAACCACCTTTGACACAACCCCCACCTGAATCGCCATTGCCATCTCCCGTACAACCCACACAAGTACAACCCACACAAGTACAACCCACACAAGCTAATCTGCCCGCTTGTGTAAATTCCGATTGCAATTGTTCTGATTTTAGTTCTCAGGCAGAAGCCCAAAGGGTTCTAGAAACATTTCCTGGTGATCCCCATGGACTTGACAGAGATAACGACAATATTGCTTGTGAATCCCTGTAATACTTGTTTGCAAAACTCTATATCAAATGGAATCATCTATCCAACCACATCTAGGACAATCCCAGTGAACCGGAGGTGGATTGATTAATTCAACACTCTGTCGAAATTCTTGGTTCGTCAAAAATGCCCAGAACCTGGTCTAGGTAAAGGTTTTGGAGAGTGCGATCGCAAAACTTGTGAGAAATCCGGGACTGCTACTACTAATTCTTATCATTATCCATTTCTGGGCAATAGCGATAGGTCCCATAACTAATACGTTGCCAGGGCTTACGATTTTTACCTTTGCCTTTCAACCCTTTAGATAATAAATCTCCAATGGAAGCAACGACCCGTTTCTCTTCCTGCTTGCTTAAATGAGATAGATCATAAAGCTCTTCACATATATCTCTGGCTTTGATCTCGCTAGGATATTTTTGCCTTAAAACTTCCTCAATGAGATCCATTGTTTTTGGATTGCTACCCTTTTTAAAATACGAATGTAATGCTTTTTCAGAAAAAGGCATACGAGAAAAGCGTACCCGTTCTTCCGCAGGTACAACCCGATCTTGTTTGCTTTCAAATGAAACAGAAAAGTTATCATCTATATTGTCGATTTCATCACTATCATTATTGATAGCAACCTGCTGATTAAACTTCTCCAAAAATACTTTTAAATTTCTAGCCTGAGATAACTGCTGCTTTGCGAGTTCTATTTTTCGATTATGATATGTAATTAAACCTTGGCAATATTGTATTATCTCATCTATTTGCTCTGGGCTGACTAGCTCTGCTGGAGGATTTGGAGGAGATATCAAGTCCACATTATGATGCTTATGATTATTTTGTACTGCCATTGCCTTCAGACCTCAAGTCAAATCCAAGCTCCCAAGCCTATTGTACGCTCCAATCCCGTGTGCTTACAAAGCCTATCAACATAATTCAATACAGCATTGTCAAACTCGATATGATACACCCTTCCCAAAAGTAGAATAGGGCTGTCTCATTGTTACTGCTGGCGTGACCCAGCTTAATTGTGACTTACAAAATGCTACACCCCTTATATTACAAGAATTTGAGCTAATTTTGGATTCCACCATTTTAGCTGGGTCACGGCACTACACTGCGTTACTGTGTTAGAACGTGCTGTACCAACACGATAACATAGCATAACGCCTACCGAGTCCTGCCCAAGTTCGCTCAGACATGGCTTGTCAAGCTTATCTAAAATATAACCAAAAGACTAGAATAAATTAGCCCGAAGAGTTTCCTGTTATCGCATAACCCCAATAAACGGATTATGCAGCAAAGATATTTTTATTGACTCCCCTGAATGGATGAATCAAGCACTTGCCCATTGCCAAATCTGTGGAATAGCTGTATTTAACTGTTGTAAGAAACTGGCAGCTTGAGATTCCAGCAAAAATAGAACTTGCCAACGCTGCTCAATCGACCACCGACAGAAAACAGCCCTAACGGTTTCGCTCCCATGCTCCACCGCTGCTTGGAGCAATTCAATACGCCGCCGATAAACTTCTGCGATCTCCGAACTGACCACACCTACAAGTTTTGCTACTCGCTGCCAATAATTTGAAGGCAATTCGCAAAGCATCCCTTGGCGCTCTGCTTCTAAATATGCCTCAATTAAGTCTGACTCACAGACAAAAGCCGACCCTCCGATCTCTAGTTTACCAAGAAAATCTTGGCAAAACTGAAAGGCATAGGTGGTATCCACCCCCCCCTTAATTTTCTCCTGATTTTCTTTAGGGGGGGGTGTGGATACGGGCTGACTCCCGTAACGCTTTTTCACCTGAGCTGCAAAAGAAGCGTTGTGTTCATCTATCTCTCGTTGCTTTTGCTCTCGTTTCTGGCGCTGCTCCTGCCGATATGCCAAGACGTGTAGGGCGAATTCTTTGGATTCGGGATCGAGTTGATAATAGCGAACTTGCTCTCCTCTCGATCCTCGCTTGTGGGATTGAAGTTTTAACCCAAGCTGCTCTAAGAATAGAGCTAGTGTCCAAATTGGTGATTTTGATTTATCTGGGGATACCCAGAATCCCAGAATTGCTTTGATTTGTTTGGCACAGCGAGTCGCTAAGTCCTGGAAAAGCATGAGCTGAGGAGATTCTCGTGTAAATTCTTCTCCTGCAAATAACTTTAATACAATATCCCGCAATCCAATATTAAATCGCGCCAACCAAGCAGAGGAACGATTTTTCCAGTGGAAGCAAAGCGGCAGATAATCACGCTCTGAACTATCCCGATCAGCAACCAGACTAGGAGGGCAGGTGTATCGCTTTCTTGTCTGTTCATCTTCGAGTATTTCCTGTGGATCAGCTAATAGTTCTTCCAGGGCAATAAGTTTAGTGAGAAGCCTGCCGTGATTATCGAGGCTCACTAATTCTGGAGAAATATCTAAGCCGTAACTATCTCTAATCCTGAATTTTTCGCACTCTTTAAATTTTTCTGGATCAAGATAATCCTTTGACATCATTGAGCGGTATTGCTGCTTGTTGATATCCTCAGCATTTACGACGCCCTGACAGTATTCTTCGTTTAATTCTTGTCCAACCTCCTTAAAAGTTTCAGTGGTGTTTTTATCGTGTTGAGAATCAACAACTACTATTTGATTCCCCATTTCTTTCAATAAGGACTTCAGATCCCAACGCAAATTGTTAATTGAAAAGTTTTTTTGAGCAATAATTTGACAGTAAGCATCCAGCGCCCAATCTTTTTCTGCACCCCGTTCACCTGTTTTCTTATCACGCCGAATTAAAAAGGCAGTCATCCGGTTTGAATCCAGAATTTGCTGTTTAATTTTGGCTGGATTAATTGGCTTGTACCCAAAAAGCGGATGTTTATTAACCCAAATATGCATATCAACATTCGGTCGATAGCGCCAGAGCATTTGAGAGCAATCTGTTGCTGCTAAAGACACAGCATGAAAAGCTCCGAAAATCAAATTGAAATGATAGTCGGGAATATCTACCCCAGTACCTAAACTGGGAGAAGCGAGTAAAATATCATAATTTTTGACAGCACTGCGAATGTTTTTGATAAATTCAATATTTTCTTCACTACCTGAATTCTCGGAATAAATTGCCTTTATTCGCAGTGATCGCGTTCCACCATCGGGAGTTGGCACTTCTAATCCTGTTAAAAGGCGCTCCATTTTTTTTATAAATTTTTTTGAATCGCTGACCAACTTGAATTTCTGCCCTGCCATTGCTGCTGAACAAGCTTGAGCAACTAGAGCTGAATTATTTTTTTCCTCATACCAAAAAACCTGTCGTTTTGAATCTTTGTAGTTATTTTTAATTATAAAAGGCTGTTCCCCTTCTGGACGCATTGCCCGAAAAAAATTAATAGTTGCATCGTCTAAATTTGCATCTGCAATGACGACTAATGGTGCATTGTAGACGATGTATTCTAATACCTCTAATATTTCTGCCTGATTATCTTTGCAGGTTTTCGACAAGAGTAGATGGGCAAGAAACTGAGACGCCTCATCAATAAAAATGCAACCGTATTTTTTTAGAGAATAACTTAACTTATACAACGAGTCTATTGTGATAGATAGGGCAGTTACAGTAGACAGATCGGCAGATCCTAACTCTGAATAAATCTGAGTTTGAAGTCGCTGTGCCAAATTTTTTAATAAAGTTACTCGATGCCCATTATTTAGGAATCGTACCTTTGGATTGGTTTTTCTCCAGGCGGTCATAAGTTCAGTTTTGCCAGTCCCCATCCCGGATATGATCCCGACTAAGCCAGATTGGGGAAGCTGAACGGCTGAAGATAAATATCGAACATTGACCTGAAGATTAGGTAAATAAGCCCTAATCCCTCGTTTAAAGTTAGCAAATTGCGATCGCCGATAATCTTCAAGGGAGATCGCGTCCGCTAGTAACGAACAAAGTGCAGACTCGGCTCGATTTTTGCCGAGGGATACCAACCAATCATCGACTCCCTTCTCCGGACCAGGTAGGAGAGCAACCTCGCAATTTGCTCCTTGCTCTTTTATGGCTTTCCCCAGCCAGAGAGTAGCACGACGTACAGCGTTGCGAGGTTTGGTTCTAGTTTCGTGATCAAAAAGTATCACGAAATTTCGTCCTTGACCCGCCATTGGCACTAAATCAGGATGTAGCTCGAAAATATCCCCTTTTCGCTGTACGCCCATCCAAATGCCGGGAAGCGCGATCGCGACAAATCCGAGAGACAGGCAAGCGGCAGTTTTCTTTTCCCCCTCAGTTAAGATCAGCGGAATTTCAGGGTGAGCTTGGACCCACTGCCAAAATCCCTTAGCTTCCCCTTCGACTTCCTCGATTATCGCAGGTAGGGGAATAGAGTAGCGATCGCTGATGCGCTGCCAAATATTAATAGAGACGCGGAAATAAACCAGTCTTGCGGACTCCTTTGGTGGAGCCTCGTATTTGACCAGCTTACCATTACCCTTTGCTTGATCAACACGCGGCGTATCCGGCTTGAACCTGCCCCACAGCATTGGATTCCAATTTTGAAGCGGATCAAGACCGGAACACCACCAGCCACCATCTTCGATGTGAGTGTACTTTTTCAAAGCCCAGGCTGGTAGCCGCCCTGTATTCAGCCGGGGGATGCGATCGCTATACAGCAATAGCTCGAAACCTTCGTATCCTGGCGTGACAGACTCAACATTAAGATTGATTAAGTCTGGGGAAACGCCCGAACCCTTCCATTCTTCGTAATGTTGGCTGACAATTCGTTCAATTCGTTGGACTGGGAAAATCAAAATGCCTCCTTTTCCCCAAGTCCTTTACCAATTTCTAATTTATGGTGTAAAATTAGAATGTTTTTATTTTTGTATTAGTAAAGGACTTGGGGACACTCTGTTGGTAAAGTAAGTAAGTGAACCCTAAGTTTTTTTTTGGCTACTATCTCTGCACTCTTAAACATCATCAAATATAAGACAGAAATATCATACAGCTATTTGCGCTTCGTAGTAGAACTGAATATTGAAATAGCTTTGCCCTTAAAATGACCTTAGCGATCACTTGGGATTGGCTGCTGGTGGGATTTTGTATTTGTATCGGCGTCGAGGATCTCCAGCGCCGATAACCTCATAGTTGCCCTGACCTACGATCCGAAGGGGCGCTCCCTCCTCTCCCTCGAAAATCCGAACTTCTATTCCACGTAAGCTACCCCAGCCGCGTTCAATTTCAACAATCCCTATAGCTTCGGGATTATACGGGGAGGCGAAAACCCTTACAATTTTTCCCACCGAAGATTGGCTATTGGTTTGGCATGGGGAATTTTCGTCTGTTGACGATGATGAATGGCTAATTTTAAAAAGCTGTTTTTGTCTCATTTTAATTAGTAACTTGAAATTTTACTGCCATATTACTTCTGCTTTTCTCAGCTTTCTTTTGCACAAAGAGCAGTAATATCGCTGATCTTTGCCTTGGCTTAACTTCGTACCTACGTGGTTTTTACAGGTAGGTTTAGCGGGTGTGGCGACCTTGGCATTGCCCTGGTCTATAGTGGCATTGTTGCCAAGGTTGCCAGGAGACTGTAAGCCTTTGCCTGTAATAGTTTGGCAATTGCCATTTTGTGCCATACTGACAGGTTGTACTAACTCGTCTGGCACTTGTGTGGCGTGATTTTTGTGGTTTACAAATAATGAACTATTAACTGGAATCGAAAACTTATCACCAATTAGTTTGCATTCAGCATCGATTTCAATTTGATCGGCAATTGGTAGCTCATACCACTGGGCAGACTTACCCGGAATTACACACAAACCAAAATAGTGCTTTTTGGCATCGTCTAACCATTCATTTTTAGCTTGAATAGTTTCTGCTATTTGTCCGTATTGCTTCAGTAGTATTTCCTTTTTTAGCGCCAAGGCTGGATTATTTTTGATGGCGTCTAAGGCACTCGAACCCTGATACAGACAGATCATCTGCTCCATATCTGCCCACTGAAAACCTGCCCGACTAACTTTGGGATTTTGACCAATCAGAATCAGTTTCATGCCCAGATGTCGAATTCGTGAGACTAGGTTAAGAAACTGCTTTTTGTCTAATTTATTGAGCTGAGTGTCTATTTCGTCCAATATGTCGAGAGTTACTGGGACATGGTTTTTGGATTTTTCCCGATCGACCATCTGAGCGCTAATTGCCCTGAGCGCTTGCTTTATCTCATCTCCAGACTGACTAACTTTGGCAATCCCCCAATAATCCTCAGCGCTGCCGTGCTGAGGGTCATGAAGGCGGATAAACCAGGGTTGAGTCTGAATGATTCGTGAGAGCAGATATCGGGCGGCTATTCCTTTCCCGTCCCCCGTTGCACCCATGATTCGGATGGTTCCCTTTCGACTCATTTCCCGAATCATCTGAGTGGCTAGTTTTTCAATCGGAGTAAATAGCCGCTTTAGCTCCTCCTCCTTGATGGGGGGGTCTCGCCGCAAGCTAATGATGATGAGGTTGCTGATTTCGTGTTTCTTGACGCTGGTGATGGAGTGGATGCCTAACCACTTAACCAAGTCACCTGTATAACGATTCAAATCACAGAGAATGGTTTCTACTCCAATCGAGCGACTGTAACCGTACCCAGCAATTATCGACCCGTCTGATCTGAGCTGATAGCCAGTAACAGCCAAAGGGATACCTAGGTCTTCCCAGACTTTCCGGGCAATATCGTTAGCTATCTTCCCCTCAACTGAATAGCCAAACTGACCATAGCTGGGTTCAATCAAGTCTCCCTCCAATTGTTGTTGGAGTCGTGCGACTTTCTCAGTCAGCAACTCAATCCGATTGAGGTATTCAGAGCGCTCCTGTTCTATAGTTGCGCTCAACTCATCTAAGTTTTGGTTATAGGCTCCCGCCATTTCTTTGATGAGCTGACGCTTGGCTTCATGGGCGCTACCAACTTTCTCCCCCCATGCCTGAAGCCCATGAGCTATTCTGAGGGCTTCTGCTGTTATCTCATCATGTTCGGCAAAAATCCGCTCAATCTCTGCCTTCTTTGCTACTTGAAACCGCTGTTCGGCTTCAGCTTCCACGCGGTCTTTAAATTCGGATTCCCATGCTCCTACTTCAGCTTTTAAGTCCTCAGTCTCTCCTTGGGCTGCTTCTAACTTGCGATTTAAGCCTGCGATCGCTTTCTGCAAATCTGAAACTGTCTTTATTGCTTTGTCTCTGTGCTGGTTAGCTTCCTTTATCTCTCGGTTAGATTCCTCTAAAGTTGTCTGGATTTCTGTCAGGGATTGCTTAGTAGCTTGCAGGTTAGAGGACATCTGGGAATTTGAACTCGTCAGGTGTGCTACTTCTTGATTAGCGGCGGATAACTTGTGATTAGTAGTGGACAGTTCCTCTTCAAGTCGGTCTATCCGCTCTCGACTCTGCCCAGTCAATATTATGATGGCAGGAGTGGATAGGACAGTAGAGAGCAAAAGGACTTTAAAACCTCCACGACCTCCCAAGCTCCAAAAGCCAGCGAAAAAAGCGACTCCAGCCGCCCCTATGCCGATAGATACCTGTGATAATTTGTTCATATATTTACAGATTTTTAGGGAAATAAGGTAGCACTTAGGACTGGTGCTACCTTTTTTGTCAGTCAATGGCTGCTAGCTAGAGAAGCCAGGGAAAAGGATAGGAAAAAAGCCAAGGCACCAAGCCGAATGAGAGGGGGAATACGGCAATAAGCGTGGGCTAGTCGTTGCCATCGATTTGGATAAATAGCTTGTTGAGACGGTCGCCTAAATCCGCTTAAAACCCCATGAATTATAAAAGTGTGAGCGAATGGACAAAGGACAATAACATCCCTCCACAGCTTCTCTTCCCCAATATGGTTGTAGTTGGTATGGTGACAGTTATACCGCCCTCCTTTGCCGCATTTTACCCACGGAAACATCGAGCAACGATACCTAGATCGCCTTAAAAATTCCTTGTGCTTTCCCCTCCACTCAGAAGAGATTATGTATTCTGAGTATTTCACAATGCCCCCAGCCTTTTACGGAGTTCATTCAATTGTCCTTGCTTTTCCTGTGTTTGCGATTGCGCGAACTCCAAGCTGATTTCTGATTGGGTTAATTTTTCGTTCATTTCCTGCTCGGATAATGCAGCCTTAGCTCCCTCATTAGTAGTCTTGGTTTGGGCAAGTCCTAAGTTAATTTGCTTCTGCTGGTTTGTTTCGAGCTGGGTTTGATAATCCAGGAAATCACCCTTAACTTTTTCCGCATCCGTTGCGTACTTAACACCAGCACTGAACACCTTAGCTCGTTTGCCCTCAGTGAGAAACCGTTCACGGGCTAAGTCAAAGCTGGTTCCTGTTAGCTTAACTGCCCGGATAGCTCCCTCATAAATACCCTGCTTAGTCTCGTAGTCTTGCTGTGAGATTTGAGGAATAGAGTCAGGGGGATGGAGTGGGTCTTTGACTAGATAGGCATCCCCGTTAAACTGAGGTAAGGTTGAGGCTATCTGATTAGGATCAATTTCGTTTAAGCCAGTCAGAGGGCTAGTTGCGGGAAGTGAAGCTATCTCGGAGGGAATCGCGCCGTTGCTGTTCCTACTCCCCCTAGACTGGGTAGAGCTAGGAGTTTTTGGTTCAGCTTTGGTCTTGGAAGCCACTTTCTCAGCAGCCTTCTTAGCTCGTCGTTGTGCCGCCGCTTGGCTTAAGTTATTTCGCGCCATCGGTCATGAACCTCCTACTATTTATAAGTGCTTGATATCGAATCTCTAGTTGGACGAGAGCTTTTGAAAGCGCCTCGAATTCTCGCTCTAGTTCAGCGTCTAAGTCGTACTCGTTGAGAAGTTCGTCAAGTTCGGCTGGGTCGGTTCTGTAGTTGCCAATTTCGTCATCCATGACATCTTTAGATTCAGAGATGAAGTGGTTAGTGCTTGGAAATTTTAGATCTTTCCCGGTTTTTGGTTTTGACCCTGAAGTTGCTCAAGCATCAATGTGGCTTGCTCTGGTGAAATTTCACCTGAGTCTAATTTGTGTTTTAGATGACGATAGGCGGTTGTCTCGTTTGAGTAGTCCCTTAGTGCTTGTGTCAATCCTTTTAACGTGGCTTGACGATCTGTAATATTCTGTCTTTCGCTTTCCGCTTGATTCCAGGCTTTTGTGTCCTCCGCTATTTCAGCAAATTGAGACAACAATTCATTAGCAAAGTTGTTCTCCTCTGATGTTTGTTCTTGGTAACTCAATTTGGTAGATCGATAGCGATCGCTGTAGCTGCTAGTGAAGAAGTAATGTGATGGATTGTGATTGCCATCAACCTCAGCTACTTGGTTGGGTTCATCATACAGAGCCAGAACTTCAGGCTTTATAGCAGGTGATGAAGCTTCTGGTTCAACTCTCTCGACTGGGTTCTGCACCTGGTGTACCCGCTTTATCCATTGCGGGATCGTAAGACCGCTATTTCGGAATTCCCAGATTTTATCCACCATTGTCTGAGAATACTGGTTGCCTACTTTTAGGCATCCTTCCTCTTCTAGCCAATAATAGGCTTCCTTGACTGCTGAGGCATAGTTGCGGACTTGCCTAGCCTTCACCTCAAATATTTTTTCTAGATCCTTGACCGAGTAGGCAGTGTAGGCAGTGAGAGTTTCTGCCGTGTCTGCCGCATTAGGAAACGGTAGTAGCTTGCGGTCTGGTTCCTCAAGTGCTTTGTCTCGTTGATGTTGTTCCATTTTGTTGATTCCTAAAGAATTGCGTTTAGAGGCAGTGCCGGAGCATTTCCTCTGCATTGCTCCGGCATTACCTGGGCAATGCCGTTAATCTCAATTACGACTATAGGTTGACTATTGAGATACTGTCAAGATACTTTTGAGAGTAAGCCGGAGATTGTTTGACTCAAAGCTAGCTTGAGAGACTCTCTGGAGTGACTTAATCGAGAATTAGGAGAGAATGGAGGATGGAATTAGGATCTCAACCAATGGCAGAAAATGTTCGGCTTTATATCACGCTTAGTTCGTATGATTTCAACAAGCTCAGAGAGTGGGCGACGGTTCATGGTAAGCCTCCTGCAACTTATGCCGCACAAATAATTTCAGCTCGAATCGAATCGAATCTTGAGGTGATCGAAAAGCAGAAGGCTGATTTGTGTCGCTACGAAGGGATCTCGGTAGAAGAGTTTGAATCTCGCTTGTTAGGTTCATCAGGAGAGAGTGCTGCCGAATGAGCTAGATATCAATAAAAAGGGCGGTACACCTGATTCTGATGAGCCGACAGAGGGGGTGTACAATGTACACCCCCTAGCTGACTTTATAGCTTAAGTCTAGCTATTGTGACCAAATCTGAATTCTGAGGAGCCGACAGAGGGGGGTGTACAATGTACACCCCCTAGCTGATTTTATAGTTTAAGTCTAGCAACAAATTATTCTATGTCGTTGTCAGCTAGCCAATTGTCAAATCTACTCTCTTCATCTAATCCTTCAAAATCTCCTTTTAGAGGGACAGGTTGAATTGAAAACTTCTCGTTTTTGCAGATTAATGCTGCTTTATGTCCTTCTTGGTCGGTTAGTTCCCAGTAACCGGAGGAAGGCTCAACCTTCCATCCCATCGCTTTGCATAGATCTATTAGATCTCGAATTTTTCCAGCCTTATTTTGTTGTGTTGATGTTGTTGTCATAACTT
>CAKZMA010000180.1 GCA_937127375.1 uncultured Coleofasciculus sp.
GATTAGCTTAGGGCGTGACGTTGAGCGTCTAACAACTCCTGTATTCCTGTTTCTGCCATATCAATTAACTGATTAAGTTGAGTCCGACTAAAGCTTTCTTCTTCCGCCGTTCCCTGAATTTCAATAATATTTAATTCGTCGTTCATGACAATATTGAAATCCGTTTGTGCGGCGACATCTTCTTCGTACTTTAAATCCAAAAATGGCTCACCCGCCAACAGTCCCACCGAAACCGCCGCGATTTGGTGACGGATTGGCGATCGCTCTAATTCTCCAGCTTGGACTAATTTATCTAACGCCTCAGCTAGGGCGACGTATCCCCCAGTAATCGAAGTGGTACGAGTTCCCGCATCAGCTTGCAGCACATCCGCATCCACAAAAACGGTGCGTTCTCCTAAGGCGGTTAAATCGACAGCCGCTCTTAAACTACGTCCAATCAGTCGTTGAATCTCTTGAGTTCGACCCGATAGTTTGAGTAATTCCCGGGTTTGGCGTTGGGGTGTGGCGCCGGGAAGCATCCGATACTCGGCGGTTAACCAACCACTACCTGTTCCTTCCAGAAATCGCGGGATTCCTGGCTGAATGGTGACATTACACAACACCTGGGTATCACCACACTTAGTCAATACAGAAGCTGGTGCAAATTTAGTGAATCCGCGTACAAAACTGATGGGACGGAGTTGGTTAGGTTGGCGATGATCAGGACGTTGCCAAGACATGGTAGTACTTCTTTGTCAGAACGGGGTTGGGTCAAAAAACGTTAATCGTCCAGTTCAAGTTTGTGCCAGATATTCTGCTGAACTTGCTCTGGCGGTTGGTCGCCGTTTATGGTTAACAGTTTTTGACGATAGTCATAGTATTCCAGGATAGGAACCGTGCGCTCGTAGAATAACTCGATGCGGCGCGGGACAATTTCGGGATGGTCATCCAGACGAGACTTGGTTGATGGGGTGCTATCTTGAGCTTGGTTTTGGGTTGGCGGAGTCTGTTCCGAAGGAACGTATCGCGCCACGGAACGAGTCATCATTACCGATTCGGGTACAGTTAAGTAAATTGCCCAATCTAGCTGCTGATTTAAGTCCTCAAGCAGAAAATCTAATTCCTCAGCTTGGAACGCGGTACGGGGATACCCCTCTAAGACCCACCCTTTCACTGTGTCAGGTTCCAGCAGGCGCTGGCGCATGAATTCGATCAGGATTTCATCCGGGACTAATTCTCCCTTCTCGACGTAGGGCTGCGCTTTTCGACCTAAGTCAGTTTGAGCTGCGATCGCGCGACGCAAAATGTTACCACTGGAAATCTCCACGATCCCCAAATGGCGACACAACTGTCGCGCCTGTGTGCTTTTCCCTGACCCTGGACCTCCCAGAATCACTAGTCTCACGATAATAGCTCCTCTGTTCCTAGCCTGGACAAGTCTGTCATAAATGTTGCACAAATCCTTTGCATCTGGGCAGGTTTTGACGCTACTAACTACTGACCGTCATTTTGCCACGAATCCCCGTGGATGAACATTCTCCAGGACTCACTCTTGACGGACTTGTAGATATGGTGTTTGATCAGGGATGCCACTGAAAAAAATACGCTATATCTTGTTCGCTGCATCGATTGAATTTCTAGTTAGGTTCCTTGAGGTACTTGTGGGTTTTGTGATACAGTGACAATGTAGGTAGGGATCGGGGAGAAGGAGAGAATTGCTGGACTTGAGTTAAGTTGTAAACGCCTATAATCCACAGCCCAAAAGGATTCGGTGGAATAGGACAAAAAACAGGCGATCGCTCCGACATGGTTAAAACGGGGTTCTGCCAAAAAGCTGTCTAAAACGACCATGAGACACTGATCAAGGAAGGCTTGAGGGGTGTCCATCAGATTCATTGCTCTTTAATTGTTGACTATGGTTTCCCAGTTAGAAACTCCTACCCTTAATTCAGCGCATCACCTGACCTACAGCCTAGAAGGGCTGGTGCAAGTCTTTACCAGTTCCCAGCGCAACTTTTTTACCAATGTGATTGCCCAAGGCTTGAGAATAGCTGGACAGGGGACACCTGTGCTGGTGGTTCAGTTCCTCAAAGGGGGTATTGGTCAAGGACACCAGCATCCGATTCGGTTGGGACAGTATTTAGAATGGATTCGCTGTGACTTGCCACGATATATCGATACCCCAGAGTTAGATGAGGCGGAACATAAATCCCTCAAGCAGTTGTGGCATCATACTCAGCAGGTGGTGTATGAGGGGAAATATTCTGTCGTTGTCCTTGATGAATTGAGTTTAGCGATCAACTACGGCTTAATCCCCCTCAGTGAAGTATTGAGATTTCTGGAAAGTCGCCCCAGTTCAGTAGATATTATTCTCACAGGACCCGATATGCCACCAGAACTTCTAGAGGTGGCTGACCAAATTACAGAAATTCGTCGCAGTCATCAGCCTTAGTAGGGGCTTGGTTCCCAAGCCCATCCCGGAAGACTGTACAATGTTGTACAGAAACGTGTTTTGTCGCAAGGTACAGTGACATGGCAGCGGAAGCGAGAGCGGTTCGTTTCCAGATTGGAAACATTGAGGTTTCTGCTTATCAGCTAACCTCTGCTCAGGATCAGCGTTTGTTGTTCACCCACAGGCAAATCGCCGAAGTCGTGGGTAAAAGCAAGGGAACAGCGCAAAAATTTTGTAAATCAAACGAAAACAACTTGCCAGAAACCGTCAAGACTGTGGTTCCGGATAAACCCAGACCGATCGCGTTATCATCCTGGGATGCAGCGGTAGCATTTTGGCACTATCAAGCCGATGCGGGGAATGAGACAGCAACGGCTTTAGTGGGAGTGGTGAGTTCCACACCTCTAGAAACTCTTCAGATTGAAGCAGCGAGTGATATAGAGCCAGTTGAGACATCCTATCCCAAAGACATCGAAGCTGCGATCGCGGCGTTACCCCAAACCGATGAATTTCCCCTCGATAACCAACTCCAGCAACTGGATCAGGGGTTAAGGTTAATTGCCAAATGGTTAGAGGAAGCGGGATTGGATCAACGTGCGATCGCGTCTTGGAAATTGAATGTACTCAGCCAGCGTTTTCCGGCGTTAGCCAGTGCTGCTAATCAAGCACAGCAGCTTTTAGTCACTCATTCGGTTGAGGAACCATCGGGGATGATCGCCTCCCAAGTGGCTGAGAAGGTGTCAGCGCAATTAGGACGAAAAGTTAAAGCCGCTCAAGTCAACGCCGCACTCCATGAATTAGGCATTCAGGAATGGACAAAACCCGGTTCCAGAGAGCGACGCCTTACCGAGAAAGGAAAAGCATACGGGCGAGCCATGCTAGCCACATCCAAAACGAATGCCTGGAGTGGAGCGCAACTGAGATGGTTTGATAATATTGTGCCATTATTGTGTGACTTTTTTAAACCTGCAAAATAAAAGTCGATGCTATCCATTTTGCGACTATTCGGGTTATTCTAGTAAGTCGGCTATAATTACCTGCGATGATTAAAAACGATACCTGGATAACTCAAATGGCTGACAAGGGTATGATTACACCTTTTGAGCCAAAGTTAGTTCGTCGCGTTGATACGCTACATGTTATCTCCTATGGTTTGAGCAGCTTTGGCTACGATATCCGGCTTTCACCCGTGGAGTTCCGTATTTTTCGGCATATACCGGGTACGGTAGTTGATCCAAAAAACTTTAATCCAGAAAACTTAGAACCGACTCAATTACATCATGATCAACAGGGAGACTATTTTATTCTTCCTGGACATAGTTATGGTCTTGGCGTAGCCTTGGAACGTATTGAAGTGCCAGAAAATGGCACCGTCTTATGTATTGGCAAAAGTACCTATGCCAGAGCCGGTATAATCGCTAATTTAACTCCTGCTGAAGCAGGGTGGCGGGGGCATTTAACCTTGGAGGTTAGCAATAGTTCTCCCGCCGATTGTCGGATTTATGCGAATGAGGGCATTGTCCAATTGCTCTTTTTTGAATCAGAGCTATGTTCGGTGACTTATGAGCAACGTAAGGGTAAATATCAAGATCAGCCGGAAAAAGTGGTTTTTTCTAAAGTTTGATAATTAGTTGGGCAAGTTTTAGCCAGTATAATTACGATATAATCTCGTCTATATTGGCGTGACACGCCAAATCAATAGGGATGATGATTGTGTCCAAAAACTGTAGGGGCGCAAGGCTTGCGCCCAATTCAACGGTAAAATCTATTCCATTATTTTAGCGAGCAAGATGCTC
>CAKZMA010000181.1 GCA_937127375.1 uncultured Coleofasciculus sp.
AAAAAGCGAAGCAACATCTGGTTTCCCCCTTTTTAAGGGGGACGGAAGGGGGATCATAAGGGGGACGGAAGGGGGATCTAAAAGGGGGGCTAGGGGGGATCTTTTCCCTATAGTCTATTCCCCTACGCCGTATATTGATTCGATGTCCTCCCCAGGCTAAAGCCTAATAACAATACTTCTTATCACGAGGTTTATCATTATCTTCACCCATCCGCAACGTGCCAATTAACGTAGACACATAAACGCAACGTTGAATCTGGCTATTGTCTTTAGGGATTAGCGTAATCTGTCCCAGTTGCCCATTGGTATTACCTTTGTAGTTAAACTGGACACGCCAGGGTCCAGTTATCGTTTTGCGACCCGGACTATCAAGGGTTGTCTCGTAGACATCTTGGTCATTTTTCTCCATGTCAACCTGAATCTCCTGGTTAAGATTGTGCCATTGAACGCCCGGTGGGATAAAGTCGGTATCAGCCTGATGCACCGCCCACTGAACTTGCTCATTCACCTCTCGAATACTCACTTGCCAAGTCCGTTTCTCTAGCAACGCATTACTTTTCGCAGCGTGCATGGCTTGGTAAATTTGAGATTGAGCCGTATTCAGGCGCTGGACATTCACAAACCTGAGCCAACCCGGAGCCGCGATCGCACTCACTACCCCGACTATGATCATAACTAGAATTAGCTCAAGGACTGTATATCCAGCTAGGGCGCTAGGTATGGGTTTTTGTTTTTGGGTTAATTGTTTGCTGTGTAGCATGGTAAATTCACCGTTATCGAACTAACCTGTCGGATGTTCCCTGCTACGATACGAGCAATCTGCTTTGAGGGTGAATCTATTGTTTGACATCTAGTCGTTGGGCGCAATGTAAGCTGTTCGGCATTTAAACTTTAATTTAATGTCAAGAATGGCAAAATCCTTGTAGTGCGTTTAGCGAAGCCATGCCGCAGGCTTTGCATCTTGCTCGCTGCTAATACCTAATTTAAATGCATGACAGCTTAAGAACCGATAAGCAGAGTACTCATCGCAACGGGAGCATCTGACTCTGTTGGTAGTCAGCACGAAGTGTACTTGGAAATAAAGCCTTTTAAGGTACGCTTAGTGCCTACTACTAACCTAATCTAGTAATCGGCTACAATTCTCTTAGATGGGATGCTCCTCAGGCAACTCCCTTTTGATATTTTGCGACAAGACTTTTTTTATGTATAGGGGGATGACAAAAAACTTAATTTAATCAATCTTAACGTATTGAAAGTTAATATAAATTGATAAATTCACTTTATATATAAAGGGCAAATTGACTCACTGCCCATTGTCAAATAACTACGGGAACTGGCAATCTTGTGAATTTTTCCCAATTTGCATTGACCCGATTAGAGTTTTAACGACAACACAACGGGCTGTAGTCTCAATAGGGTCACCATTAGATTGGGGTACGGCTACGGTAATATTAATACCATCATTAATCTCTGGATCTTGACCATTAACAAGCGCTAGATTACCTTGATAATCAAAGATAATTGTTCTTGCTGTATCCAAATTACAGTTAGGTTCTGGATTGGCTTGTTCATTCGCTGTATTGCTATCAATATTTGAGCAGAGAGTCACCTGTTCGGGTTTGATGTCTAACCCTTCCGTTAAAGGTCTCCAAGCGTTGCTATTGTTGTCTAGCTCAATATCATCACCTGTTCTCCTGTCTTGTGTCGGGTAAACAGCCACTTGGGGAACTTCTCCAGCCGGCTGTCTAAAACTAACGCTATAGCTGAGTTGTGTCCGTTTCGCTTCCCGTTGAGCCTCCTGTAAAGCACTCCATACCCCATCATTCACTTTCGCCACCCGTTGACGGTTGACAAAGGCTAGCCAACTGGGTGCAGCAATAGCGGATAAAATGGCAATCATCAGGACAACCACAACCAGTTCCAGCAGACTGAATCCAGCTTCACCTTTAGTTGAGTCTTTCCGCCAAGGGGGTTGAGTTTGACGAGTGGCTAGTTTTGTGTATTTTTTAAATAAGGTTGATTTATTCATCATCTTATGTTTTAATAACAGTCAATTTATTGATGAATGTACAGGCTTTGGTAATAACCAATGACCGCCGTCTGCGAGTTAAGGGGTACTCGTTTACATCTGTTGCTCAAGATTATTCGATATACCCTAGCCCATCCACTGTAATCGTTGATTCGGGGAAGTAGGGAGAATCTTCAGCATATTCTGCCTCATTTTGAATTCTGGCGAGGGCATTGCCTCGAATGTAGATTTGAGCCAGTGTCCTTTCTGTGTCTACACAAGCGAAGAAGCTGGTTCTATCGGGATTGTCAGGGAGAGTCTTTAACTCTTGTGGTGTTTTTTGGTCTTCTTCTTCTTTTTCTTCTTCCCGATCAATTTCACCATTATTGTCTCTATCTAATCCCAGACGCGATAAGCAATAATCATCTTCTGGAACAGGAACATTGTTAGTTCCTGGTGGAGTTTGGTCAATGTAATCCACTAAGACAGTCGGCGGCACAGCAACATTACCCTCCCACGCATTCATTGCCTGTTCAAGGGATTGACCGCCTCCTAGGTCAAATAGCTGAAATCCCGGAGTAGGTTGATAGTCAGGGCTTTCATATTCCTCCGTGTTAGGGTCTATAATTCCGTCTTGAGTTTCAAAGCGAGCAATTCTGGCTGCGTTTGACCACAGCTCGTTATCTCCACCTTCAATTAGGGAATAGACAACCAGCGAATAGACAAAGTGGTCATTACATTCCCTTTCCTCGTCGGCTGCGCTAGCGGTACAAAAATCACCGTCTACTTCAAAATTTCTATCAACAGCCCTCGGTAATCTTTTCCGCTTCCAAAATGCTAAGAGTGGCTCACCCTCTACATCATCAAGATTATCGGAAATTCCGTCCTCATCTGTTCCACGAAGACCTTCACCATCGTAGATGTAAACGGCTTGCTCTAAGTCGCGAGCGATGTAGTCAAGGGCAGATTGCATATCCTGGGCGGTCGTTGATTTGGCTTGCTCTTTCCGGTCTGTGGCAAGGAGATTGACCATGAATCCGAGTAGCGGCGTGATCACTAAAGCCGCTAAAATGATCGCCACTAGGAGTTCAATTAGGGTAAACCCCTTTGTTTTTTGGGCTGACCCTGAGCCTTTCTGCTGAAATTTAAAGATTGATTGAATTGCCTCTCTCATGACATCCTACTCCGTAAACGTTACTCAAAATACTGGCTTTTTTGAGTGTTGAATTTGGTCTCTGTGCTGAATTGGATTAGCAACCATCAATTCCTGCATTCTGGCAAATGTCTCTATATACAGACATATTACCTTCCTCGACAGCCACCTCGGTTGACATGATCACTAAGGGGGCTTGAGTTGAGCTTAAGCCAATTCCCCCAGTAAAACTGGATTGGGTGTCATCTTTGTCAAAGTCCTGGGTAATATCAGACGTAAACGCATCAGCCCGGTAGACTCGCACCCCGAGTTTGTAACTCGGATAGACTCGATTAGGATCTCCACCTTGAGTGGGAATTTTGCCGAATGCCTGAATGATGAAGTCTTGAAAGCTATTGCACTGACCATCTTTATCCCCATCGACACAGTAGAATACAGCGTCGTTTTGGGTGGGTTGGCGACAGTATTGATTATCGGCGCAATTGGGAGTTGCTTTGGTGGGAGCCGGAACCTCATTCAGGTTGTCATCTGCATCCCCTGCTGTATCTTCTGTAATCGCGTCATGGGTTCCTTCTTCATCCTCATCATCCGTTGGTCCAAAGGAAATCGCTCCGGTTCTCACTCCATCCAGATAGGATCGGGCGGCTTGAGTGGCTTGTTCTACCCGGCTGGCTTGAACCCGTGTGGCAACTGACAGGGTGATTACTGGTGCCAGTCCAATCATCAGAATCGTTACCACAATAATTGCCACTAATGATTCGATGATCGTAAAACCCGACTGACTAGCTGGGGGGGATTTCTCCCCCTGGCGAGGGTGACGATTACCCACAGGAGCCTTACAGGAAGGATTCAAGGGTACTGGCTGGCGAGACGCCAGTTGTTGGAAGGCAAATGATATCGGGGAATATCCGGGATTCAATTGCCTTTGATTTTGTGGCATCTGCTTGGGCTTGTTCATGGTGTAATTGGCTGCTAGTTCAAGCCTTGGGTGTTTTACCAGGGACAACTGGGGCGCTCTTTCTCACTGACGGCGTTATTTCCATCGACTGTTCTGGCACATAATAATGCTTCTAACCAAGGGTCATTGCGGGATACTTCCCGGAAGAACTCATCGGGATCGCCAGTGGGAGGTGTTGTGAATTGGCTACTAAATAGGTCAGGCAGCTGACTCAGTAAGCCGACATCATAGCCAAATACCCGATTTGCGGCTTGGTAGGAGGGGAGCTGTCCTCCAGAGTTGTTGGTGGAGTACCGTTGGGTGTAATTGAATGGACCGTCTTGACTGTTCCAGAATGGACCAATCTCTAAAAACGGTTGGAACGGACCAGTGGCATAGCTACTCCGGTCAAGTTGCATCAGAGAACCGCTAATCGTGAGGGTTTCGCCATCCCAGTCTTCTAAGAGGCGGGCGAAGCTAGCTGCACCACCATCGGGTTCCCCTTCCCGCGCTGGGGTGTTTCCGGCGGCGCTGATCAGGTTAAAGGTGCTGGGCGTTGCTTTCTGATGCCACCATGTTTGCTCTACTTCTGCGTCAAAGTTCCCACCGGGTCGGACATTACCATTTGAGGTTCTAGGGATTTGCAGTTGCAATACAGGGACGGTTAAGGGTTGGTCTTGGGCGGTCATGCCGTAGATTCTGACATTATCTCCGGTAGCGGGAGGTACAACGTCATTGAAGCCGAGGAAGCGACCCCCGTTGATTTCTACGTTGTTGTTGAATGTGATTGTATAAGATCCATCAACATCGCTGATAAAGTTACCGGCTAGTTGATGAGGAGTTCCTGTAGGTGTATCAAATGTCAGGTCTCCCTTCACAAACCAGTATATGTTATTGGGATCAACGCCACCTTCAAGGTTAAGTTGAACGCCATTTCCAGAAAGTCCACCAGCTCCAAATGTAAGAGCACCATTAACTTTTAGGACAAATATCGATTCAGGTGTTCCCTTGAGCGTGATCGTCGCACCGTCATCATCACCATCCACGTTATTAAAACTTACGGTAGTAAGGTCATAGACATTGACCGACTTTTGTGGATTGGCATCTGGAGAGTCATTGGCTCTCAATGTTCCCCCATCTTCTGTTATCGGAGCTTCTTCGGTGGGTGTTACAATTGCATCTCCAGGAGTAGCAGGGTCGGGAAGAGCATCCAGACCATTTCGTATTAGCCTCATTCTGGGTTTAAATGCGTCAGCAGTGCATTCTCCAGCTTGGTATTCACCTGGTTCATCAATCACATTGGTATCGGAGAATCGGCTGTTTAAGCACAATGGATATTTAGCAATCGGGTTGTTACCCAAATTGAGTCTTTCCAAGGTATCGTTAATCGCTCCATAGTCTGGATCTTCTGGCGCTTTAGGCACGAATAGCTTGAAGTCGGTGGCTGTCCCATCATTTACATACTTCGTTTTAGGCTGACCGCTTTGATCAAGCATCCGTGCATACTTATTTACATCGGTTTCGTAGTAAATTGGTCGGTCAGTCCGATAGGCAATCCCAGCCCCAGGATTTGTATTGTTTTCTGTAGTTCGGAACCAAAGGGTATTCTGGGTATTGCGGTTGGGTACATTGACGTTTGCCACAAAACCCCCATACACACAGCCATTGGTTTCAGGGGCATTACCTGTAGCATCTAGAGGACAGCCGACACCAATGGGTCGCACCAAGTCGTTATTGTCCAGGATTAAGGTATGGTTAGCCGTCCGAGCAAAGGCAATGCGGCGGGGGAAGCGTCGGTCTGCTTCCATCAACGCGGGTAGGGCGGTTGTGCCTGCTCCTAAACGAGTTCGACGATCTGTCCAGTTGGTGGCAGGATGTGTTCCGAGTTGATCAATCGTCACATTCTTCTCATTCACACCATTCAACACACCATTCCCATCAATGTCATATCCCACAACCCAGTCATCCGCCGTACAAGCAGAAATCGGTAACTTGCGGCAGATTTCCATCACATATTCCCCAGCTCCATCGAATCGTCGCTGAACGGGAGTGACAAAGTTATTGAAATAGGAACTGCCAATGTAATTGTTACCCCGTTGAGAGTAATCCTTTTCTCTGGGAGTTTTGCCACTAATCGTTATCCCCCCACTGCTAAATCCATTGGTGACAAAGTTGTTGGCAAAGAAGCCATTCTTCAACCGATTGGTGATAAAGCTCTGATTGAGGGCGTGATTATTTCTTAGGTCGTAATCCCCTTCATCCCGGAAGCCAAATCGGAAATCCTTCGACAGCAAGGTCATCGCATCGGCAATCACTGTTGCGGGTCGCCAGGTATCCCCAGTTGTACAATCCGGGAGGCGCGGATCATTTGGACGACAAGCGAAGTTGGGATTGAGTGCATCCTCGTTTCCTGGTCCGCCGCGTGTGTAGAAGTTGTTCCAGTTTGCTGTATTCAGGGCGGCGTTGAATTCTTCCTGAGTGTGCGGATTGAACAGAGACTCATCGCTATCATCGACGATTCCATTCCCATTCCTATCCTCCGACCATGCCCAGATGTATGCGGGTAAGTCGGTGACTAAGGTCAATCCTTTTTCCTCATCCCGGAAACTTTCATTGTCGTTGCGGGCAAGCTGTTCACCATTGAATATCAAAATGCCACTGGGACGACGGGTGGGGTCAAGTTTGTAGTCCACGGCACTTTGGCGCAGGGCAGCCGCTTTATCTTCCTGGTTTAAGCCGTCACCGGGAAGACCATACTCTTCTCTATCGGGTAACTCAGGAAGTAATTGGCTGAGATCTGGCAAAGCGTCATCACGGGAGGCATAGATAATACCACTGTTGGGCAGCAGATATTCATTGACATCTTCGGGAATAAAATCACCGTCAATGCCTTGGTTGCGTAGTTGATCCAAGTCTATCTTGGTCGCCCGCACCTCTAGGGGTTGGCGTTCTTCTATGGGCAGGTCATAGTCAATGACATCATTGGCATTGATGAAGTCAGCAACAGATTCAACTTCTAAGGTGTCTGGGTCATCGTTATGAATGGCTTGAATCTGGCGACTATCCAGGAATGCCACCTCACTAATTGCCCCATGGGGAATAACATTTTCATTCGGCTGCAGGGTTCCGTCTAAAATCTGCAAGGCGCAGATGGTTGAGTCAATCGCCGCTTGCTGGGCAAGTGTCCGCTCATCCGGCTGTGCCAGCAACGCTTGGCGCAGGGGTTCGTTGACAAAGCGTCCATTTGGGAAGACCAGATTCGCTTGATAGGCAAGTTCCTCGTTGAGGTTCCCGTAATTTTCTGCACCCTGATTCCTCACCAGCCCCTGAACTGTATTCATGTTTCCAATACTCGCTGAAGTTTGCCTCGGGGGAGGATAACTCACGCCGTTATTTGACTTGCCCTGACCAACTGGGGGTTGAGTAGGGGGTACATTTAATTGCCCACTGACATCGGGTAAGCCTTGGGGATTCCTGGCAGTTGTGGCATTAGTCGGGTCGTAGTAACTACTGACGCAGGCAATGGGTGCTTGCGTTTGGTCGTTTCCTTCCGACGGGGGTTGGTATATGTCTGGAGCGTAGTGATAAACTGCTGTTGCCCTCATCCGCAGATCACCCTTGGCATACTTGGGCGTATTGGGGTCGATTCTGTTACCTGCCCCTACGGATTGAAATCCATTAGTATCTTGTAGATCGGGGAATGGGCTGTATTGCGCCACTGCAGGCAAGCCCCGACCCTCGTCATCTTTCCAGCCCACACCTTTCCACTCATCAGGACGGTCTGCCGAATTAGCTAATACTGCCGAATCCACATTTGAATAGACGATCTCACCCGCCATCGGGGACATGGGCATGGTATCGGGCCAGACAATGGGAAACGCTTCTGCTATTCCGGCAGTCGAGGGGTCATCGTAAGTGATGTTCGCCTCAATTGTCTCGGTTGTCGGGTCATCCCAGGTGGGCGGCGGCAAGAATGAGTTTTTGCGTTCATAAACCCCAGCACCGGTGATAATCCGCAAGCCGCCCACAGGGTCGAGTAAATTTTCCGGTTCTCGGGCTGCTGCCTTCTCCCAGAATCCATCTCGACTCTTGTCTCCCGCATCGCTGAGGGGCGTGACCTGGGTGGCGCGACTGCGTGTCTCACTGGTATTATTCGGTACATCCCATGTTGTACCCTCAATTTCCTGGCGTGCGTCTTCGCCAACGGGATTTCCATTCTCATACCAGACAGCGGGCAGATTGTGACCGATTAACATGCGATCGCCCACTTCATTTTCGCGATCGCTCTCTTCTTCTAGTACCTCAGGCAGTGTTGCTGCGGGCAGAACGCTTTCTCCCTGGATATTCAGGTCAATGGGTGCGTATCCCGTTGTCGTCTGACCATCGCCTGGGTTATAGGGGAACATCCATTGATCGGGCGGACGCAACTGGTCTCCCTCACCGACCGGGTCATCACTCAACTGGTCAATAAATTGTTTAGTTTGCTCCTTGGAAACCTCTTTGAAGGGAATCCGCCGTATCCGGTCTATAAAGTAGGCGGTTAATGCTTTATTTCGCTCCTTCTGTTGCACATTTTCGTCAGCATTCTCAAATTCCCCGACTTGGGTGATGACGTCTTCTGGATCAGCCGGGTTATATCCATTAGCACCGGCTCCCTTTTGATCAATCCAGCGGTTTACGAAGTGACTGACCAGACCTGTATAGGCATCGCTATTGTAGAGGATCGTGCGGGGAACCTCATTATTGTGTGCCGATTGATTGTTTCCAGTTAAATCTTCGATGTCTGGATTAGCGCCCTCAACAAATAGATGAACTTTAACGTCTCTACCATCCACAGTATCCGCCAGGGGCGCGGCGTTAACTACATGACCGCCTACGATAATTTTGCTGTTTTCTGCCTCATAAAAACAAGATGCGGGGGCGCTCACCTGGTAGAGTTCAATATTGCCCCCTTGGGTTGTCGTGGTAAACAAGTTACCGTTGGTCATTATTCTGCCATTCAGGCGCAGTGTACTCCCCGCTACCGCGGCTAAGTCACCTTGGAAGACGACGGCGTTATTACTCAGTGGAATTCTTGCCCGGTCTTGCTGGTATTCTAGGGCTGAGAAACCAGGAGCGGTTCCAGGGGGAAAGGGTTGATAGTTGTTTGGGTCGTTGTATGGCGCTTGTTGAAAATCTGCAATACCCAGATCATCCAGATTCTCAACAATAGGCACTGTTGCCGTATAAACAAAGAAGCTTTTCTTCAGCTCAGAGCCAGACTTATACCAACCCGCCTGACTCACCAACTTAGCACTCGTTTTCAGCGCCCCGGCACAGGCTCCCCTGCCTGCACCTTCATCCATTGGGGGCGTTCTCGCATCTAGGGGACTTCTGGCTTGTGCGAAAGAACCATCCCCCTCACGCGCCGGACTGCGGAAAAAGATGCCATAGATAGTAAAACTATCAAATTTCCCGTCGCCATCGGTATCAACGGGAAATCGCCAAGCGGTTGATACGGCTTCCTTCTGTTCAAGTCGAGCCGTCTCCTCCTCAATGTTGTTATTGTTATCGAGATCGTAAGCTACCCTCAACCGTTGTTCATCAGGAAAGCTAAATTTATCTCGCTCTGGGTTACTGTTGTAATCATCCTTATACTCAAACAAATTATAAAGCGAATTGTCAGAGGGAGTACCACGGGGCAGTCGCGGATCATTAAATAATTCATCCAGCTTAGCGGTTGCCCGATCCATCGCGGGTGCAGCGGCTGCCATCACTTCTTCACTCACCCGGTAGTTACGAGCATTCTTGGCTCGGTCAAAGGAGCGAAATACGATCGCGGTAGTGAGTAGGATCACCACCAAAATCACCATGGTTACCGTAGGTAGGATAAATCCCGCCCCCGCTAAGCCAGAGCGATGGCGCAATACCATCAACCTTCGCAATAGCCAGGTCATGACCCCTTTAGTCAGGGTTCTCGATATTTTTAGGAGTTGCCGATAGAGTTTTTGAATAACCTTGGCTAGCTTCTTCGGGATTGACATGGTGATGTCCTCTCAAGAGGATAGATAGTTAAACCGAACAACAACGCTTCTCTGGGCGTTCCGTCTGGGTGATTTTGATGATAAGCAATAGCAAGACTTTAATAGTATGTCCGGATGGGGACGAGCCTCCCTTGTATTATGAGACAAAAGCTCTGGGGGCAAGTTCCCTCTGGCGATAGAATTATTTGACCTATTTCAGACGCAGTTCTCACCGATCACCCTGCCTTAATCAGATTGTATCCTAGGGTACACTCTGTCATCATCGGTGAGTTACTAAGCCTAGCTTACCCACTTTGGCGAGAAAAGTGATCATCCTGTTGGGTATTTGTCCTTTGTCCTTGGTTAAGGGTGATGGGGTGATGGGGTGATGTTAGCTTTAGGGGAAGGAATTCTCGGCTTACTTCACATTTGATCGGGGCGGGTTTAGTTGCATCTGGGTGAGGAAAGAAACGATAATGGTGAAACCCGCCCCTACACAATACTCTATCTTTCTCATCTTCCCCACCTTCCCCACGGGAATTTAATAATGATGGAGATTAATCCCTGCTTCCTTTGCCATCGCCTGTAATCCCTTCTTCTCCAGCGTCTTAATTGCCTTTGTCGAAAGTTTCAGTTTCACCCAGCGATTGCCTTCTTGCCACCAGACTCGCTTCGATTGTAAGTTGGCTTGCTGCAATTTTTTGGTGCGGCGGTGAGAGTGGGAGATGGCATAGGCGTTATTTGCCTTCTTTCCCGTTAGTTGACATTTGCGTGACATAATGTGCCTTTAGTTATAGTCCGTATTCCATCATATCTTGGTCAGGGAACAGGGTGTGGGGTGTCGGGTGTGGGGTGTCGGGTGTCGGGTGTGGGGTGTCGGATGTGGCGCAACCTGAGTGTGATGTAGGGGCGGGTTTCACTACTATCTTTTCGGTTGCAACCCTAAGTAACTAAACCCGCCCCGACTGGAACCCAGCCTACCGATTGGTCAACCGAGTCAGTACCTGATTCGACCGTTCCACAAAGGACTTCATTCCTTTCGCGTCAAAGCCTTTTTGTGCCATCAGCGCCAAGTCGTAGACATGCTGACAAATCAGGTTGGCTAATTCCCCACTGGGGGATTGACCCACGCCTTGGACAATAGTCCCCTGATTAATCTCCACTAAGTTCTCAATCAAGGGATGTGCCGTATTCACCACTAAAATATGTTCCTCAGGAAACTGCGCCGCTTGCTGCTGCATCAGGGCGGTCATATCCTGCAACCGCCGCAGGGCTTCCGGTAGCAGTACCATGGCTGGAGGTGTTCCTTGGGGGTCATCGGATTTCAGCGCCTGGGTTTTCACATTCACCTTGGGCTTGTTTATCGCTTTCTCAAATAACTCCTTAATCAGTTCGCTGCGGGTTTTATTGGTTTTGGGGTCAACAATATCCGCCGCCTTGTCTTGGTCAACCAGGGTATTATCTAACTCCGAATCTACCCGGGAGAACTTGACATCGGAATATTCTTGTTCCAGGAAACTAATAAAATGGGTGTCAATAAACGAGTCCATAAACAGGACTTCCAATCCCTGATTCTTATGCAGTTCCACGTAAGTGGCTTGGGCGGCTTCGTCGGTGCAGTAGAAGACGTGGTTTTCGTGCTGGGTTTTGTTGCGGTCTAAATACTCTTTCAGCGTAGTATAAATCCGTCCCTGTTCATCTTGATTCAAAGACGCCCCAGCAGAGACATCCTGCCAAACATCCCCAGCTTGAGATTGAACCTCAACTTCAGCCGCTGCGCTTCCCGATTCTTCACCCTGAGGGGGTTCATAAGTGGTGCGATAGAGAATAATATCCTCGACTTGTTTCTTGAACTTGTCGTTATTCAGGGCACCAAACTTGACAAACGTCCCCACATCTTGCCAGCAGCGGATATAGTCTTGCCGTTGTTCCGTGTAAAGCTGATTCAGACGGTCAGCAATTTTCTTGGCAATAAAATCGGCAATCCGGCGCACTGTCCGGTCATTGGTGAGGGCGGAACGGGAGACATTGATGGGAATGTCGGGACTATCTATCACCCCCCGCAGTGGCATCAAGAAGTTAGGAATCACTTCTTCACAGTTGTCGCTGACAAACACCTGATTACAGAACAGTTTAATATGACCCTTGGTCACATCCACATCGGGTTTGAGTTTGGGAAAATAGAGAATCCCATTCAACAAGAAAGGATAATCGGTCTTCAGATGCACCCATAGCAGCGGCTCTTCCTGAAACGGATACAGATAGCGATAAAATTCTAAATAATCCTCATCGCTCAGGTTTTGTGGTGATTGTTTCCACAGTGCCTTATGCTGATTCAGTTCCTCGCCATCGAGCTTAATCGGTACAGGCATGAAGTCGCAGTACTTCTTCACCAGTTGACGAATCC
>CAKZMA010000182.1 GCA_937127375.1 uncultured Coleofasciculus sp.
CCCCAACTCCTCTCTTTACAACGCTTGACGGCGTAGAAACAGCAGCAGATTATTACTCACCTTCTCAGACCAATGATCTTGGGGATAATGTCCGGCTTCTTCTAGTTCTACCAATTCGACATTCTTAATCATTTTGGCAAATTCTTGAACTTGAACCAAGGGAAGCCACGGATCTTTTATCCCCCAAAGAATCAATGTGGGTTGATTCCAGTTGCGAAACCCGGCTTCGATTTCTGCCATAGATGATTTAAGTTGCAGGTTTTTAACCGTCATCAGTAAACTTCGCCCTGCATCAGAACTGCTGAGAAAGGGACGGCGATATACGTCTAAATCTTTATCAGACACGCGATAGCCACTACCACCTTCTAAGGTGCGATCGACCAACAAGGGATCTTGGGTCAACATATCACCGACCAAGGGTAAGCCCAATTGCTTGATCTTCCACGGTAACTGACTCGCTGATGAGACAGGGGTGTTGAGAATGGCTAACCGTTCAACCTGATCGGGGTAACGCAAAGCGTATTGGAGTCCCACTGAACCCAGAAACCCTTGGACAACCAGATAAAATTGCTCGATTTGCAGATGTTGGATAAATTCTGCTAAGGCTTTAATAAAAGCATCTGGCGTATAGGCAAACTTACGACGGTCTGGTTTAGCGGAGAAACCAGCACCAATCCAGTCCGGCGCGATCGCACGGAATCCTTTTTCGGCTAAATCGGGCATCAGCGCTGACCATGAGTAACTCTGGGATGGCAAACCATGAAGCAGCAGAACAGGGAGTTGTGTGCTGGGATTAACCGGAGTGGCTTCCCGATAAAACCACTGTAGCGACCCGACCTGAATGGACTTTTCCTGAATGGACACGCTTTTTTTCCTACACCTTGACCGTGCTTTGAGCTTACCGCCCTGTAGACGTTTGAGCAAGTTTTCTTGGTAATTTCCGATCTCCGGGAATTGTCAACAAATCACAACATATCCCCTGTCTGCTAAACAGATAGCCAACAGACTCGCTAATTGTAATAAATAATGAAGCAATCTTGTAAATAAGCGTTAACCATAGGAGATTTAATCATGAATGCTGCGGAACAAGCCAAGGGTTTAGAGGTAACCACCAAGATAGCCGCCATAGTCAACTTGTTTAAGTCCCAGTTTCCCGATGCCAAGGCGGACTTGAAACCTTGGCAAAATGACCCCGATACTCGCAATCTAGTTGATCCTGACTCAATCGATATCGGTTTTCACTTTCCTGGGTGGAGTAGAAAGTTACAAAGCCGCAGCATCTTACTACAAATTCGGTTTTACCAAGATCCCTTAGAACAGTCTCATCGCTTGATCGGTTTAGATGCGGCAGGATTTAATCATCAAGGAGAAGCTTGGCGACTTTCGACGGTTGAGAACTGGCAATGTGTCGGTAATTATCAGCCTGCACCGGAGGTGAGTGACAAGCTCAAACAGTTCTGCAGACAAGTCTTTGAGTTATTTAGGTAGTTGAATAAGGTGTCGGCTGGCACAGTGAGAAGACACCAAACACCATCACACACAAACGGTAGGGACACGACATGTCGTGTCCCCACAAATAGTGATGGTCGTTAAATTAACCAACAAACGCCAGACGCGGCTCAGAGACACCTGCGGGTTCTTGTCCCTTCAGGGAAGCGAGCATCGTATCCGCATCAGAAACTTCAAAGGGGTCATCTGGGCAGTTGTCGCTATAACCCGGTTCTGCAAAGAATTTTTCAATCTTGCCGTCGTTCACCAGCATCGAATAGCGCCAGGAACGCATTCCGAAACCGAGGTTGGACTTATCGACTAGCATTCCCATCTTGCGGGTAAACTCGCCATTACCATCGGGGAGCAATAACACATTCTTTGCCCCTTGCTGCTTACCCCACTGGAACATAGCAAACGCATCATTCACCGACAGGCAAATGATTTCATCGATACCCTGAGCCTTGAACTCATCATAGAGTTCTTCATAGCGAGGCAGGTGGTTGGACGAACAGGTGGGTGTAAACGCACCCGGTAAGGAAAACACAACAACTTTTTTGCCACCAAAGATTTCCTGCGTTGTCCGATCTTGCCAACGGTAAGGATTTGAACCCCCTACAGACTCATCACGCACGCGAGTCTTGAACACAGCGTCGGGTACACGATCAATAACAGCCATATTTACCTCGTTTTACAGACGACTAGATTTTTGTTTGCTTTAGCTATATCTAACTATAACTCAGAATAATTCTGATTTAAGAATGAGTCAATAGTAATAAATACTTATTTTTCAGTCTAGCTGCTAGACAAGTATAACTCCTAAAAAAGAGTGTTACAATTAAAGAACTGCTTATGAAAACGGTGAATACCATGCAGCAGCAAGCAGAAAACCTGATTAAAGTCTTGAAATCCAAGGGGTTGAGGGTTACCCCACAGCGATTTTCTGTCTATGCCAATTTGCTGACTCGTTTTGATCACCCGACGGCAGATCAAATCCTCAGCGATCTCAATCACCAAGCGCCAACGTCTTCCCAGGCGACTGTATACACTGCGCTACAAGCCCTGCGGGAAGTGGGACTGGTGCGGGAAGTTTTATTAGAGGAAGGTGTCTGTCGTTACGATGCGAATGTTGATCGCCACCATCATTTTCGTTGTCGCTGTTGCGGTGCGATTAAAGATATTCCTTGGGATGCCTTTGAAAGCGTTGACTTGAACCGCCTACCTTCGGGTATGCAAGCTGAAAGCTATGAGGTGACGGTACATGGAATCTGCGATCGCTGTCAATAATTTG
>CAKZMA010000183.1 GCA_937127375.1 uncultured Coleofasciculus sp.
CCCCTTGACCCGACTGTCGATATAACAATTGGAGATACAACTAATAGTAATACCTGGAATCTGGATGCTGATAAACTGAATCTCTTTCAAGATGGATTTGAGCAAGTTGTGATTGGTGGGGAAGATAATCAGGGTACAATTACCTTGGCAGATGACATCACCTTTAAGGTTCCGGTAATTTTGCGATCGCCTGTTGGTTCAGGAGCAATTAATACCACAGATTTTACCTTGACTGGCACTCAGAATGCCACGATTACGCTACAAGCCAATCAACGGATTACGACAGGTACAATTATCAATCCAGGTCGGGCAATTACTCTCAGCAGTAACGGGTCAATTGATACTCGTAGCGGAATCCTCGATAGTCATGATCAAACCAGCAATGGTGGAGCAATTACGCTAACCGCTGTTCAGGATATTACCACGGGCGATATTGATGCTAGTTCGGGCAATGGTCAAGGGGCAAACATCACGTTAACCAGTCGTGATGGAGCAATTATCACGAATGATCTCAACAGTTCTGGATTCAGTGGCGGTGATATTTTAATTGAGGCGGCGACAGCAATTACAACCGGAAAAATTAATAGTAGCGGAACTATCAGCGATGGCGGTAATGTTACTTTAGATCCCATTGGCGATATTCAAGTGACATTTATTAACGCCCAAGGCGGAAATAATGGTCAAGGCGGTCAAGTTGATATCACTGCTGGTCAATTTTTCCGCGCTACGGGAACATTTATTGACCAGAATGGGATTAGTGCCAGCATCTCTACGGCTGGGGGATTGGGTGGAGATTCTATCACGTTGAGACATGGGGGAGATGGTGTTATTCCCTTCATCGTGGGTGATGGGATAACCAATGGAACTAGGGGAACAATTACCAGTGGCGATTTCACGATTGCCCCCACTCAATCCTTTTTGTTTACTCATCAGGTGGGCAATATTCAGATTATCAGCGTTGATTCTCCACCGATTTTGCCACCAATTTTGCCTCCGGAGTCTCCCACTTCAGAAACTAACGCTGCTATCAATCCTGTTAATTTACTCAAACCTCTGACTGAACCCACTTTACCTCCCGACAAAGACGAACCGCCGGAAATCGAAATTGACACCCAAGTTGCCAAGTGGGAGGAATCGTTAACCCGTGACTATGAAACCTATTTAGGACTTCAGGATACTGCCATATTGACTCTGGCAGATGCCCGGGCAACTTTACATCGTATCGAACAAGCTACAGGGGCTAAACCTGCGCTTATCTACGCCGTTTTTGTACCCACCACAGTAGCGCCCCAAACTCGCAGTCAAGAAAGTCAATTCCCAGCTAACGAGTCTCCCTCACGGAACACGGATCAACTAGAAATTATTCTCGTCACCGCCAATGGGGAACTCAAACGCCACCCGATACCCGGTGCAACCCGCGAAAAAGTAATGGATACCGCTAACAAATTGCGCCGCGCTGTTACTGATACTCACATTCCTCGTCCTTATAAAGGTTATGCTCAACAGCTTTATCAGTGGTTAATTGCACCCTTAGAGACAGAATTAAAGACGCAAGAGATTAATAATCTAGCCTTTATTATGGATCAGGGATTGCGTTCCCTACCTCTGGCAGTTTTGCATGATGGGGATAAATTTATAATTGAACGGTATAGTATCGGTGTCATGCCCAGTCTTTCACTCACTGATACCCGCTATCGAGATGTGAGAGATTTGCACGTTTTAGCTATGGGTGCGTCCAAATTTAAGGATCAAAGTCCATTACCGGCTGTACCTACTGAATTATCCGCGATCGCGACTCAATTATGGCAGGGTAAATCCTTCTTGAATGAAGGCTTTACCGCCGCTAATTTGAAAACAGCGAGGGCATCTCAACCCTTTGGAATTATCCATTTAGCCACCCATGGTGAATTTAAATCGGGTCAACCCAGTTCTTCTTATATTCAGTTTTGGGATCATAAACTCAAACTGAGTGATATTCGCCAGTTAGGATTACATGATCCTACTGCTGAACTGATGGTATTAAGTGCCTGTCGGACAGCTTTAGGAGACGCAGAAGCGGAGTTGGGATTTACCGGGTTAGCGGTACAAGCTGGGGTTAAATCTGCCCTCGGAAGTTTATGGTATGTCAGTGATGAAGGCACGTTAGGCTTAATGACAAGTTTTTATGAACAATTACAGCAATCACCTCTGAAAGCCGAAGCATTGCGACAGGCACAATTAGCGATGATTCGCGGACAAGTGCGATTAGAAGAGGGTTATTTAGTTACGCCAAATCGTCGGATTGCCTTACCGCCAGAATTAGCGAATTTGCCAGCAAAGGAACTCACTCATCCTTATTATTGGAGTGCGTTTACTTTAGTTGGAAGTCCGTGGTAATAAAGTTTTGAACCACCGCTAAGCTCTATTGCTGTCCAATATTAGGGCAAATCAAACTAACAATTTAGCACACTAAGTATAGCAACCGCCATAGCGGTTAGGACACATCATTTATGTAGAGACGCGCCATGGCGCGTCTCTACAATGGTGCTTGTCTCAAGAGATCGTCGGTGATCACCTGTAGGGGCGAGTCGCTGCTTAAATGGGGTGGTGTTAGGATTAACTGCTCTCGACTCGCCCTGCCAAATGTGGTAGTTTCCGATAATTAATTATACGCAATTTAGGGTTACATAGAGAAAATTAACGGTTTAATTTTAGGCAATGGTTCATGTCGATTTTCCTTGGTTTTTCTGATACCTGATGCAGGGCGACCCGATAAAATTTATAGGTCAATTGTGTTCATTTTTGCAGCGGGTCGCCCCTACCATTCAATAAATGCTTACCTGACAAGGGATTGAGCGATTTAAATTTTTCTTGATATGTCCTAACCTTAATGCGTAGTGCTATACATAAGACGAATGACGATTACTCCTCTGGATTAGTAATCAACCGAGTGCCCCGGTTACGGGTGAAATAACCCCATGCCCATTGCACCATAACGATGATTTTATTATCAAATTCAATCAGGAAAAAGATATGCACAAAAATCCAGGTTAACCATGCCAAAAATCCGGAGAATTTCACAAATCCGAGATTCACCACCGCCGCATTGCGTCCAATCACGGCTAAACTGCCGTAGTCTGTGTAATGAAATTGAGGTAATGTTTCTCCTTTGAGGCGTTTTTGGATTAAATTGGCTACATACTGCCCCTCTTGCATGGCAACGGGGGCGACACCGGGTAAGGGTTTGCCGTCGTCGTATTGGTGGGGGAAATTGGCTAAGTCACCGATGACAAAAATATTGGTATGTCCTGGTACAGTGAGATCAGGATTAACTATAACTCGTCCAGCGCGATCGCACGTTGCCTCTGTCACCTTAGCCATTACCTCTCCTATCGGCGAGGCTTTCATCCCAGCAGCCCAGAGGATAGTTTTTGCGGTAATCTGTTCAGTGCGATCGCCACTTTTAATCGTCACCTGATCCTCGTCTATATTGGTAACCAGCGTCTTGGTCTGTACCTGAACACCTAAATGCTCAAGTTCCGCTTGCGCTTCGGCAGATAACTGGGGCGGATAAGGAGGCAATACTCGATCCATTCCTTCTAATAAAATAATCTTAGTTTCTGCGGTATCAATGTGGCGGAAATCCTGCTTTAATGTACTATGCGCCAGTTCTGCTAATGCCCCTGCCAATTCTACTCCTGTCGGTCCACCGCCGACAATCACAAAGGTTAACCACGCCCGACGTTGATCAGAATCAGCTTCTTTTTCTGCGACTTCAAATGCCGATAAAATGCGTCGCCGCATCTCTAACGCATCTTCAATAGTTTTTAATCCGGGTGCTTTCTCTGCCCATTGGTCGTTGCCGAAATAGTGATGACTTACACCTGTTGCCACAATTAAAGTATCATACTCAATCGTGTTACCATCCTGAAGTTTAATCAAGCGATCCTGAGGATTGATATCGATTACCTCTCCCATTAATACTTGCGTATTTTTCTGACGCTTCAGTACGGCGCGTAGGGGAGAAGCAATATCGCCAGGGGATAAACCACCTGTAGCCACTTGGTACAATAGAGGCTGAAATAAATGAAAATTACGTTTATCAATTAACGTTACCTGAACCGATGCCCTTCCTAATGCTTGGGCAGCATAAAGTCCACCAAATCCACCACCTATAATTACTACATGTTCAGGGGATTGATTATCAATTGCTGCATTAACCATCAGTTACCGTTCCTAACTCAGTTGGCAAAATTATAGGTTGTCATTTGTTCGGGGTAAGATATTGAACCCGTTTTAACGGGTTTAAGCTTTTAGCCAAGAACTTGAGTTCTTGGCTCTCTCTAACGCCGCTTCAACGCCAAGGTTAATCCATCAGCAATCGGGACTAAACTTAAGATCACCCGTTTATCTTGACTAATGGTTTGGTTCAATTCCCGAATCGCGGCGGTATTTTTATCTTGCATCTGAGAATCTGCAACTCGTCCGCCCCACAAGACATTATCAATAGCAATTAAACCCCCCGGACGAATTAATTGCAGCGATCGCTCATAGTATGCCAGATAATTTACTTTATCGGCATCGATAAACGCAAAATCAAACGTTTCTGCTTGCCCTGCTGCTAATAATTCATCCAAAGTCTCCAAAGCAGGCGCTAATCGTAAGTCTATTTTATCCGAGACTCCGGCGGCATCCCAGTAACGGCGGGCGATGGCGGTATAGTCTTCACTCACATCACAGGCGACTATTTTGCCATCCTTGGGTAAGGCTAAGGCGACGGCTAAAGCACTATAACCTGTAAATACGCCAATTTCTAAGGTTTTCTTGGCACCCATAAGCTGAACCAATAATGCCATAAACTGCCCTTGTTCCGGGGCGATTTGCATGGCGCTATCCGGATGGGTGGCAGTTTCTTGCCGTAATTTTTGCAGGATATCGGGTTCTCGCAAGGACACCGATAATAAGTATTTATACAGTGGAGTATCTAAACCGAGGGTTTTATTAGACATAGGCAATAGGGAACAGGGAATAGGGAGCAGGGGAAGCTGGGTTCGTAGTAGGCACTTTAGTGCCAGAAGCGCTTAAGCGCTTACTACAAACTCTAAAGTCAGTGACATTCGACTTAAGGGCGTAGCCGCGATCGCAGGATACAGATATTGATATCTATCCGATCTAACTCTGTTATGTTGACTTCTAGCACATTTTCCAATATGTGCCAATCTAGCTTAGGGTCAACACTCAGTCGGGGGCGGGTTTAGTTACTTATGGGTGAGGTAAGACACGCTAATCGTAAAACCCGCCCCTACATAAATCGGTGAGGGCGGGTTTAGTTATAGTTGGGTGAGGTAAGACACGATAGTAGTCAAACCCGCCCCTATACCCTAGCCACTTTAGCGAGACATGGAACCACCAACCTACGCCCAACTTCAACAACGACAACAATTCTTAGAGAGTCTTTATCAAGGCGTTGCCCATCCGATTACAGTAGTTGATGTTTTACCGTCTGGTGAATTTCGTTTCGTGGAGATGAATCCGGCATCTGAACAGTGGATGGGTAAAGCTTTAGAGGAAGTAAAAGACAAGTCCCCGGAACAGATTTTTCCGGCGGATGAAGCCGCCGCTATTTTGGCAAACTATGCCCGATGTGTCCAGGAGGAACGTGCGATTGTCTATGAAACCTATTGCCAATCTCAGGATAGTTTGTGGTTTACCACGCTCACACCTTTGTACAATCAAGAGTCGCGAATTTATCGGTTAATTAGTAGTAGTCTAGATATTACTGAACGCAGAAAAGCAGAAGTCAATCTCTCTCATTTCTTCACCAAAATCCTGATATCTAACCTGAATCAGCGCACCCTGGACTTACGCTACACCAGTCAAAAATTGGTTAAAGAAATCCAATATTGCCAGCGCGTCAACACTAAATTAAAAGAAAGTGAACAGAATTTGCGCCAAATTGCCGAAACCCTGCGGGAAGTTTTATTTATCCGCACGGTTGATCAGATGATCTATGTTAGTCCGGCTTACGAAAAAATCTGGGGACTCTCTTGTGACTCCCTCTATCAACAACCAAATTCCTGGCAAGATGTAATTCACCCGGACGATCGCGATCGCGTGAGTACTGAATGGCAAACTCACGTCTGGGACAAACCGTTTGAGCAAGAATATCGGATTATCCAACCCAATGGTGAACAGCGTTGGATTTGGGCGCGTACTTTGCCAATTCTCGATGATTATGGACAGGTTAATCGCAATGTGGGAATTGCTGAAGATATCACCGATCGCAAGCAAGTTGAAGAAAATTTACGCCAAAGTCAAGCTAAACTTGCTGAAGCAGAAGAACTGGCTCATCTGGGTCATTGGCATTATGATATAACGACTCATAAAATTACTTGGTCAGCCGAAACATTCCGGATTTTTGGTCGAGATCCGGATCACGGTGAACCGACTTATGCACAACTGGTACACCAGATTACTCATCCCGATGACCGCAAATATTTTACTCAAACCGTTGCCCATAGTATCCAATATAAACAACCCTATAAATTAGACTATCGACTGGTTCGTCCCGATGGTTCGATTCGCTACATTTTCGCTAAAGGGAAACCAATTTTAAACTCACTTAATCAGCTAACTGGTGTATTTGGGACAATTCTCGATATCACAAATCTCAAACAAACTGAAACAGCATTGCGCCAGAGTGAAGAAACATTCCGTCAGTTTGCTGAGAATATTCAGGATGTTTTCTGGATGACCAATGTAGAGAAAACCAAAAATATTTATATTAGTCCGGCTTACGAAACAATTTGGGGTCAACCCTGTGCTTCTTGGTATACTGATTGCCTATCATGGTTGGATACAATTCACCCCGATGATCGCGATCGCATTTGTAACGCTATGCCTACAGAGGTATTAGGCGAGTATGATGAAGAGTATCGGATACTACGACCCGATGGAGAAATGCGTTGGATTCGCGATCGCGCTTTTCCCATCTACAATGAACAAGGTGAAATGTACCGTATTGCTGGAATTGCTCAGGATATCACAGAGCGTAAACAAACAGAAGCCGCCTTACAAAAAAGAGAACAACAATTCCGACAAATTTTTGATCATGCTCCCATTGGCATGTGCCTAATTAACTTTCATACCCATCAGTTTATTCAAGTTAATCCGGCTTATTATCAGACGCTAGAATATTCTGAGTCAGAAATCATGTCGCTTACCTTTGACGATTTTACCCATCCCGATGATCTAGGGCATGATTTACACTACATGGACCAAATTGATCAGGGGGAAATCAATAGTTTCCGCATGCTGAAGCGCTATTTTAAAAAGAATGGTGAGATTGTCTGGGCAAATCTAACCGTTGCGGTGCTGCGCGACTTGATTGGCGAACCTGTATTTTGTGTTGCCATGATCGAAGATATCACGCAACAGCAACAGTTACAAACCGAATTAACCCAAAGTAAACACCGATTCCAACTGTCACTGGATAATATATTAGATTGCTTTGGTTTGTATAAACCTATTCGCGATAATTCGGGTCAAGTTATTGATTTTGTCATTGAGTATATTAATGGCGCTACTAATCGGTATAACTGCTTTACTCAACCCGTGCAGATCGGTCAACGAATCTATTCGGTTTTGCCGCAGCCTTATCAAGATGAGCTATTTGATGCCTATTGTCAGGTTATGAAAACGGGTCAACACTTGGTTAAAGAATTACTTTTATATGATGACTCGACTCCTCAACACTTGAGACAAGCCTTTGATATTCGTGCTGTTCGTTTCGATGAGGGGTTAGCCATAACCTGGCGCGATATTACCCAACGAAAGCAAGGAGAAGCGCAAATTAAAGCGTCCTTAATCGAAAAAGAAACCTTGCTCAAAGAAATTCATCATCGAGTCAAGAATAATCTACAAATTATCTCCAGCTTATTGCGCTTACAGGCAAGAAAAATGAAAGCACCCGAAATACTAGAACTCTTGCAAGAAAGTCAAAATCGCGTGCAAGCAATGGCACTGATTCACGAAAAACTATATCAGTCTGAGAATTTATCCCAGATTAACTTTGGCGCTTATATCCAAAGTCTGGTTGACTCTCTCTCTCGTTGCTATGGAGCAAGGCAAAAAGGAATTACCTTTAATCTGACGATTGCTCCCGTCTCGCTGTCGATTGATACCGCTATTCCCTGTGGATTAATTGTTAATGAATTAATATCCAATTCCCTAAAATATGCCTTTCCTGACTCTCGCAATGGTGAAATTAGCATCACTCTCCAGACGAGAGGAGGAACTAATGAAGGCGAAGGGGAGGATCAGGGAGATAGGGGGAATGTCGCTGACTTAAGCTGGGTTCGTAGTACGCACTTTAGTGCCATAAGCGCTGAAGCGCTGACTACAAACTCTAAAGTCAGTGCCATTGGAGATGGGGAAGATGGGGAAAACAACTTAACAAACGCCACTTCAGACTCTCTATCCTCTGTTCACCAAGAACAATTATGCTTGACCATCGGTGATAATGGCATTGGTTTCCCAGAGGACGTGGATTTCAGGCAAACCTCGTCTCTAGGCTTACAGCTTGTGTGTCGGTTGACTAAGCAACTCAACGGTGAGATAAAACTTGATCGCAATCAGGGAACTTTATTTATAATAGTATTCAACCGGAGTTGCTAATCCTCCCAGACTAATCCTCCCAGACAACATTGAACTCACCTGACTGGCTCCATGCTAGGTATCTTTTAATACATTGGTTATGTTTTGTTATTCATTAAGATCATTCTATGGAATATAGCCATAACGATATAAAATTGTCTATGGCGTTCAAATTTGAGCTAGCCCAACCAACTCTCTATTAGCAAGGAAACCATCATCATGACATCGAATGCGAGGCTGCTGATTGTAGAAGACGAAGAAATCGTGGCTTTTGATATTGAAACCACGTTGCAGACATTAGGGTATGACGTCGTGGGGATAGTGACGACGGGAGAAGAGGCGATCGCCACGGCGACTCACACTAAACCTGACTTAGTTCTCATGGATATTCGACTCCCCGGAAAACTGGATGGAGTTAAAGCTGCTGAGGAGATTAGTCAACGTCTAAATATTCCCGTCGTTTATCTTACTGCCCATGCAGATAAATCTACCTTAAAGCGAGCTAAAATAACCGCCCCCTTTGGTTATATTCTCAAACCCTTCCAAGAAGACGAACTGGAAACCACGATTGAAATTGCCCTCTCGCGCCATCAGTCGGAAGAACGGCTGAGGTTAGCCTTAGCCAAAGAAAAAGAATTAAACCAACTGAAAACTCAGTTTATCGCCATCACTTCCCATGAATTCCGCACCCCCCTCACCACAATTAGTTCCTCAAATGATCTGCTCGAACGCTATTGTCGAGATAGCATGGATACCAAAAAAGAAAAGCATTTGCGGCAAATTAAACTATCTGTGAATCAGATGATTCAGTTGTTGGATGATGTTTTACTAATTGGTAGAGCCGAGTCCGGCAAAGTTGAACTTCAACCCATGCCCATCGATTTAGTTGAATTTTGTCATAACTTAGTCGAAGAGCTCCAGACTAATGCTGGGAAACAATACCAAATTATTTTTACACATCAAGGTGAATTCACCAAGACTTGTCTGGATATTAATCTATTGCGCCCTATCCTCTCTAATTTACTAGCAAATGCGGTAAAATACTCCCCGCAAGGTGGCGTCGTCACGTTTCATTTAATCAGGAACGATACAACGATTACGTTCCAGATTAAAGACAGTGGAATTGGCATTCCTCCAGAGGCACAAAAACACCTGTTTGAATCCTTCCATCGTGCCAGCAATGTCGGCAAAATTAAAGGAACAGGATTAGGACTTTCCATCGTCAAGCGCTGTGTGGACATTCATGGCGGTGAAATTAGCGTAGACAGTGAAGTTAATGTCGGCACAAC